>PWME01000127.1 GCA_003559235.1 Mollicutes bacterium
GAAAGACAGGATTAATGCCCAACGACCCTAAATCGGTCACAAACGCACTGGTATGAAACGGCGATGCATTCACCAAAAACTTGGGCATAAGGCGGTAGTTATCAAGGATATTGACAAAAAACAAGGCCAAGCGTATTAACCCACCCGGCAACATATTTAAAAACTTCGCCGCTTTATCGGTTTTGTTTTGACTCTTCGTTTCACGATTTTGTGCAATCGCTTCATTCACCTTACTTACAACATCATCAAGTGTATCCGTTTTTTCTAAACGCAACTTGACAATGGTTTCTTCTCCGTCTTGATCCATCGACCGTTTAATCGCAAAACTAAAATCAAAAAACTTACGCGCGTACACTTTGCGGCCTTTCACAAAGCGGTGCATTTTCGGGTAATCTACCATCGTTCTAAGGATTGCGGCGAGTACTATATGCAAAAAAATGACCCGCGCACCCTCTTTACGCATGGTGCGAATAACCGATTCTGTATTCGTTAAATCAACCGTATCTTCAAAAAAGACTTGCGCATCATAACGCGGCTGCATAATATAGGGAATCAGTCGCATAATCGGGTCTTTATGTTTAATACGATACCCATCGTTTCTGTCAAAAAATAGTCGTCTCATAAGCGCCTCCATACGTCCATTATACATGAATAGAAGAAAAAAATAACCCCGAAATTTTTCGGGGTTTTGGTTAGCTTTCAAATTGTGATTGGTATAAGTTGTGATAAAAGCCACGCGCTTCAAGCAATTGTTTGTGATTGCCGCTTTCAATAAGTTTTCCTTGTTGAATGACCAAGATACGGTCGGCTTTTTCAATGGTTTGTAAGCGATGCGCGATCACAATTGAGGTCCTGCCTTGCATTAACGTTTGCATACTCTTTTGAATTTTTGCCTCCGTGCGGGTATCAATGTTTGAGGTCGCCTCATCCAAAATAAGCAAACCTGGGTTGTTTAAGATAGTGCGCGCAATACTTATAAGCTGACGTTCTCCTTGTGAGAAGTTTTCGCCACCTTCTTGCACGCGCGTTTCATAGCCTTTTGGCAGTTTGTTAATGAAATCATGCGCGCCCGCTTGTTTAGCGGCGTTAATAACGGCGTCTTCATCTTGTGTGAAATCGCCATAATGAATGTTTTTAAAAACCGTGCCTTTAAAGAGTTTGGTATCTTGTAATACCACACCAACGCGCTTGCGCAGTTCATCTTTTTTAATCGTGTCAATCGGGGTACCATCAATCAATATTTTCCCGCTGTCTAAATCATAAAAACGGTTGATGAGACTAATGGTTGTGGTTTTTCCACCACCCGTTGGCCCAACAATCGCGATTACCTCACCCGCATTCGCTTCAAAGCTAATGTCTTCTAATACTTTAACACCTTCAACGTATGAAAAGTGAACAGCTTCAAAAGTGATTTTACCATCAAAGCGTTTAATCGTTGCTTCACCATCATTGGCGTATTCACTATCAGTATCAATTAGTTCAAAAATGCGTTCAGCCCCCGCAATCCCTTGCATGAGCGTATTAAAGAGCTGACTTAAGTTGGCCATCGGCATGATGAAGTTTCGTGAGTACGTTGATACCCCAGCGATTTGACCAATCGTAACCGTAAACGGCGCATACAAGAATAAGAGTGCCCCAACCGCGATGACCACCAAATAAATCAAGTTGTTCATAAAGTGAATAAACGGCCATAATATACCAGCATACACTTGTGCGGTAAACCCAGCTCGACGCAGTTTATCGTTTTCCCCTTTAAATTCATCAATGAAGGGTTGTTCTTGGTTGTATAGTTTAACCGCTTTCATCCCGGCAATATTTTCTTCCACAATCCCATTTAGACTCGCTAAGTGGATTTGTTGTTCTTTGAAACCTTTACGGGTTCTTTTTGAAACAAAAACCACAAACAGCGCCATAATTGGCACAAAGAGTAACACCACAATAGCTAAAGACCAACTAAGTATAAACATATACACCGTAACCCCAATTAGCACGAGCACACTGTTTATGGTTTCTAACACCGATTGGCCTAAAGAAGCATTGAGCAAATCAACATCATTGGCAATACGGCTGGCCGTATCCCCACTGCCTTTATCATCATAATACGATACCGGTGCTTTCATGAGTTGATCAAACGCTTGCTTACGAATCTTTTTAATAATTCGTTGCGCAATACGCACCATCGAAAACCGTGCAATGAAGCGTATCAAACTATTAAAAACCGCAATCACGACAATCAAAATAATGATGATAGCGACCCCTTCAAAATCCCCAGGAAGAATGAAATCATCAATCGCTAAAGAAAATAAGTAAGGAATCGAAAGATTTGCCAAGGTCCCAACAATCGTAAAGAGTGTAATTACGACAATCCAAAGCTTGTAAACACCGAGATAACGAATAATTCTTGCGACGGTTTCACGAATCTTTTTTGGTTTTTGAAACCCTGAACCACCGCGTCTGCGGAATCCACCACCGCGTTGTGATTCTTCGCGTTGTTGGTCTTCATCTAAAAATATCGTCGCCGATTTTTCTCGTAACTGTTCTTTGGTGAGTACTTTAAAATCTTTACGCACAATGCTCACCTCCGATATTCAACTGACTTTGGGCAATTTCACAGTACACCTTGCTTTGCTTTAATAATGCATCATGTGTCCCAAAGCCATCAATGCGACCCTTATTATCCAACACTAAGATTTTATCCATCCGACGGACCGTAGAAATCTTTTGTGAGATTAACAACATCGTTGGTTTATGTTCAAGCTTATTAATCGCATTTAAGATTTTGCGTTCACTTGCCAAATCCACCGCGCTAGTCGCATCATCTAAAATCAGTATCGGTGCATGCATAATGAGCGCACGCGCAATGGATATCCGCTGCTTTTGCCCACCCGACAAGTTGGTGCCTTTTGATTTAACAATGGCATTATAATAATCTTCTTTTTCGCTTACAAAGTCATGAATCAATGCGTCTTGTGCACACGTTTCAAGCGTTTGAAGATCAGATTCTTCATTGCCTTGTAAAATATTGGTCGCAATCGATCCACTAAAGAGCACGGCTTGTTGGGTCACAAACCCGATTTGATCGCGCAAGGTTGGAATATCAATCGATTCAATTTGATGTCCATCAAGCGTAATTTTCCCGCGTGATGCATTATAAAGTCTAGGAATCAAAGAAACAAGACTACTTTTTCCGCTTCCTGTTGATCCGATTATGCCAATTTTTTCACCCTTTTGAACCGTAAAACTAACATCGTTTAACACATAATTGCCATTTTCACCATACCCGAAACTGACGTCTTCAAATTGAATTTGCCCGCTTAGCTTAACTTTTTTCGCATCGGGCGCATTCACCAAATCGATGTCCGCGTCAAAAATTTCGTTAATTCTTGCGGCTGATACATCAGCGCGCGAGACAAAAATGAGCATCATCGCAAACATCATCAACCCAACAAGGATTTGTTGGGAGTAAGCATTAAATGCCATAAGCAAACCAACCCGGGGCACCCCATCAGTGAAAAAAGCGGGATGATTCATGCTAAAATACCATACCCCAAAGCCTAATATAAGGGCAACCCCACCGTTAAAAATTAAGTTAATGACTGGGTCGGCAAACGCCAAAACCCCTTCAGCACTTGTATTGATTTTACGGTAATTTTCATTAACCCCTTCAAAGCGTTCAATTTCATGCGGTTGTGAAACAAACGATTTAATCACTTGTGGTGCATTCGCATTTTCTAACACCACATTGTTTAATTCATCCAACGCCCCTTGAACTTTCTTAAAGCGAGGGTATGCAAAAATCATAATGATTACAATCGATATCGCGAGCACCGGGATGGTAATTAAAAACACCACCGATAGTTGCATACTTGTATAGAGCGCAAGCATCATACCAATAACAATCATCATTGGTGCGCGGATAATAATCCTTAACATCATCGTAAAAAACATTTGCACGCGCACCACGTCATTCGTTGCGTTTGTAATCAGCCTACTCGCTTTAAACGTATCGATGTTATGAAAAGATAAGGTTTGGATTTTTCGAAATAAATCTAGTCGCAGTTCAGCCGTTGCGTGTTGCGCAATAAACTGTGAACTGTACGTATTTAAAAAACCCCCAGCGATGCCGATAAAGGCAAGGCCAAGCATAATCGCAGAAAGCATAAGAATTTCCCTAAGCGCATCTGCCCCCCGCGGCAAAGCATCATCAATAATGCCTGCCATAATAAAAGGAATAAAAAATCCGACGACGACTTGTACCACCATCGAAATGAGTGCAATCCAAATAAACTTTTGATACGGCAATGCATATTTTAGTAAGCGCAAAATGTTCTTCATGGCATGTCCTCCTACTGCAGTCCGTTTCTAAACGTGTTGATTAACCATTGGTATTCATTTTTCGCATCATCATACGCTAAACGACCTGCAATAACATGCCGAATAAACTGCATTTTAAGCTGACTTAGCGTAAAGAAAAGTCGCATTTGACGCCGCTCACTAAGCATTGTAAGTTCACTCCGGTCCAGATGCTTTATGAAATCGTGATAAAACGCATGATTGCGTTTTGCGTAATCTTCATAATCAATATTGTTTTGCCCTTGGTCAAAAATCCGCATCACCACATTATGATACGGTGCTTCTTTAAAAAATGTCATATCTTCATCAAATGCATTCAGTAAATACTCAAAAAATTTGACCGATTTATCCTGAACCCTTGATAAAATCTCAGCTTCAAATTGTTCAAAAGAAAAATCAACAACGTGTTTATAGGCATCGGTTAAATCCTCAAAGTATTGATAAAAACTTCCGCGTGGAATCGTGGCTTCTTTTACGAGATCTGATACCGAAATTTTGGATAGCGGCTTGCGTAAAATCACGCGCTGAATCGCTTCAGTAACAGCCCGTTGCTTTTGATTTGATAAGTTTAAAAATGTTTCACTTGGCATCGTTCACACCTCTTTAGTGACACCTTGTCATAGATGGGGGTAAAAAGAAAACCTACCGCCGTAGGTTTTCTACTGTCTCAGTGTACCATCGGCTCGGTACAACAAAAACTTAAGTTCTTGAGCTTTGGCAAAATCAAGTGCCGCTTTTTGTGTGTTAAAGACACGGTATGCACGCTGTGAATCATCCGCAATGATTTGCCAACCCTTGGCGTGTTTTTTAATATGGTATAACGTTTTGTCTTCTGTTTCTACAGGTTGATCAACAGCCTCTGCCTTTGCGTCATCTTTCATCGCTTCAACTTCAGCTTTTACCGAATCAAGACTCAATTCACGTTCTTGTGAAGGTGGTTCAAGTTTCTTTTCCTCAACCTTGGGTACGTCGTCTTGATCTTGGGTCTCATCCGATTTCTTTTTCCCAAACAAACGCTTTAATAGTGACATGGTCCCCACCTTTGTCATAGTTTTTTTTACTACAATGACATTTTATCATATCAATGTCATGCTTTCAACGATTTGGCTTAATGTATCGTTTATGCCTTTTCTTCTTTAAAAATTTTAAAAAGTTGCTCTTTAGAGAGCGCGCGATGGTAATAGTGTCCTTGATAATACGCAATATCTTTTTTCGATAAGTATTCAACATCTGCTTCGGTTTCGACACCTTCGGCAATGATCGCAATATCAAACGTACTTGCCAAATAAAGCATCGCGTCGATAATCTTTTGATTGTTTGGGTTTGTGGCGATGTCGATAATAAAATTGCGATCGATCTTTAAGAAGTCAAGGCGGTGCTTTGATAACCTTGACATCGATGAATACCCCGTCCCAAAATCATCGATGGCAATTTTGAAGCCATGTTCGCGTAAACTATTTAAGAATGACGTTTCTTCATCCAAGTTATCAGGGAAATACGTCTCTGTAAACTCTAATGAAATCTTCTTTGGTTGCACATCATAAGCTTTGGCTTGTTCTACAAGATACTCAATAAAACGGTGATTGCCAATTTCTTTGGAACTAATGTTTATGCTCATAAAATCTAGCGTTTTACCGCTTGCTTCAAACGATTTGAATGCCTTAAACGATGCTTCAATAACATAGCGGTCAATCGCTTCGATTAAATGAAACCGTTCTGCATACATCACAATATCTTGTGGAAAAATTACCGTACGATTCTTTTCAACCCGAATCAAACATTCTAAAGCGGTAATATGGCGGCTTTTCGCATCGATAACGGGTTGAAACTCTAAAAAGAACCACTTCTCTTTGAGCGCTTCTTTAATAAGGTTGTACGTTTCAAAAGCTCGGTCATTTTTCTTTTTAATGGCTTCGTTATATCGTATAATCCGGTCTTTTCCCGTTGCTTTTGCTTCATTGTGGGCAAGTTCGCTGCGGAGTAAAGCATCATTAAAATGGGGATTCTTTTCGGTAATATCATAACGCCCCCCACTCACGGTTATTTGAATGGTATGTACCCCAACGGTATACGGTTGTTTTAAGGTTCGCAATAATTTTTTTGTCATTTGGCCAAATTGATCGGCTTCCGTTGGGTGTAAAATGATGAATTGATCCGAATGCACACGATAAACCGTATCATAAGGTTCAATGAGTGCTTTCATCCGGCTTGCGACTTGTTCTAACAACATATTACCGAGTGAGGGACCGAACAAATCATTATAGTTTTTAAAGTTGTCGATGTTTATATAATACATCGATACATCACGGTCAAACGATAAAATTGTATTATGGAAACCATCAACGAGCGCATCAATCCGTTTGGTTTGCGTGCGCTTATCAAAATAAAGCGCATCTTGGAGGCGTTTTTTAAAAGCGCGCGCACGCAGGTATGCGATGACGGCGACAATGGAAGCCACCATAAACATCACAGCAATCCCGACTACAAGAGCAGTCGGGACGCTGCTTATAAGCCTTAGACGTAATTGAACGGTTTGAATACCATGCATGTCGAAGTCCTCGATTCAGTGAAGGTTTTATCTAATTACTCGCTAAAATTATCAGCTTCTGGGAATATTTTCCAAGCCCGGTTGAGCGAATGCATTGTTTTAAAATCTTCTTCGCTTAATTGAAAACCAAAGATATCAAGGTTTTCTTCAATGCGCGCAGGGGTAATCGATTTTGGCAACACAACAATCTCGCGTTCAACTTGATAACGCAACACGAGCTGCGGAATAGTTTTGCCGTACTTTTTCGCCAAATCTTGCAAGGTTTCATCTTTAAAGAGTTCTGAAATTTTATGCGATAAAAACGGTGCATACGCTTCTAAGCGAATGCCGTGACGCATGCAAAAATCTTGCAGTTTCTCATTTTGTAAGTACACATGGCTTTCAACTTGATTAACCACAGGCATAATTTCTGCGGTTTCAAATAAGTGCTCTAGATGATGGAAGTTGAAGTTAGATACCCCAATACTTCTTGTATACCCTTCAATGTGCATATCTTCAAGGGCGCGATAGGTATCTCGGGATAATTCATAACTAACCGGCCAATGAATCAAAAATAAATCGACATAATCAAGCCCAAGTTTTTCTAATGACGCAACAACAGCACGACGGGTGTTCATATACCCTTGATCACCGTTATAAATCTTCGTTGTCACAAACAATTCTTCTCGTGGTACACCAGAATCTTTAATCGCGCGCCCGACGGCTGCTTCATTGCGGTAAACCGCTGCCGTATCAATATGACGATACCCAACTTTTATGGCGTGTAAAACGGCATTGTAGGCATCTTCATCCTTACTGCGAAAGGTTCCTAAACCAACTGCGGGAATTTCAATCCCATTGTTTAATGTAAAATGAATCATATTGTCACACTCCTTAAGTAATATTGTATCATGCATTGCGCGACTTGTCTTTAAGACCGTGAAGTTTTTCAAACATCCACTCAAAGCCACCCGATAGACTCGTGCCTTTATAGAGCAACTGATCATTGTCATAGAGTTTTAACGAGACGTGTGATGATAACGTTTCATAGACATCTAAATCCATCACCCCGCCATCTGAAGGCCCAACCAAACACGTTGGGTCGGCAATGGTTGCCTCGATTACTGCACTAATGTGGCGTCGTTTCAAATGAAATATGACACTCTCTTCGTGGCGAGACATAATGATTTTTGCCCGATTATACGTGCCAAAAACATACGGCTTGCCTTTCACGTGGATTAAACAAAAAAAACCAAATGGCTTAAAGAAAAGCGTTGGCACACTCCCACCCGCAAGCGTTAATTGAACATCATCACTGAAACGATTGGCTTGAAGCCAAAACCATTGTTTAGGAAAGCGTCGTCCATACGTTTTTTCCATATAGCCGACACCTTGAATACTTATCATGCCTTCTTTAGTGTCAACGCGACCGTTGACATCGTACGTCTGCGACACCACTTCTTGATAGCATTCAAGCGGCAGCTTGGATAAAAACCCCATCGCTGAACGCACGTTTAATGAAGCGTGGTTGGTAAAATCAAAAGCCGCTTCATAGCCATCAAGGTTCACGTGAATGCCTTCAAGACTCAAATGATTATTCGCTATCTTAACGGTATCGCCTTCGGCTTGAAACGTATCCAAAGCAAAGCGTTCATAGCGATTCACCTTTTTTACACCATCAAAGACTTGAATAAATGCATGCGGATCATTTTTTGCTTTGGTTATTGCAAAAATATACGCCGTATTAAACCCATTGGCTTCGTCCATAACACGAACATACCACCCTTCAAAATACTGTTTGCGGCGTTTATCTTTAAACGTAAATCGCGTTTTAATCATCGTGTTCATCCTCGCTCACCAAAGGTTTTTGGGCGCGTTTCAGTGCACTTTGGGCTCTAAAACGTGATACTTGCGCCGCCACATAAAGCGCATCAAACATCACAATCCACACTGGCAGTAATAAAAAGACACGCCAAGGATAGCGCACAGCATAGCGGAGTGCCATACCACTTACAAAGACAACGACAAGATGCAATGGAATTAATAGCAAAGGTTCAGTCCAGGCGGTATAAATATAAAAAGCATGTGCCGCAATCAAAAACAACGCCATTTTTCCGCGTCCATTACGGTTATCCCCATAAGCAAAATCATCGATAAAATAGCGGTACGGATGCCGTTCTTCAAAATACCCACCAAACCGTTTGATGCGTCCATCATGTTTTATATATACAACCGATATATTTTTATGGAATACCTTTGCATCAAATTCAGCACTGCGTTTAAAAACGTGATCATGCCCACCCGCAAGTTCATACGTACTGCGCTTGATCGCGAAGAACTGCATGTTTATACCATCAGGACTCTGATTAAAATCGCGGAATAAATCAAAAAACAACTTCGGCCCGTCCTTGAAATCAAGCCGCTCAATAAGCGGCTTGGTTGTATAAACTTGATGTTCAACAAGATTGTTGGCCATAAAATCTAATATTTTTGAAGCATGAATACTAATTTCTGCATCCATAAATAGCAAAAAGTCGCCACGCATATCAGGATACGCCAAAAAATACGCACGGGATAACGCTTCAACGGTGTAAGCAGGTGAAGTAGGATCGCCATCAACCGTTAACTCGACAAAATTATGGTCAGGGAACTCTTTGGGTGACATCGCTTCATTAATAATGACAAATGTAAAGTCATGCTTAGAACGCGAAGCCAACTCAAACAATCTATCAATGCGGGGATGATAATATCGAATGGCAACGGCAATGTGAAAGGTGTGGTCATTTTTATAATAAATCATAGAAAAACGACGGTTTTTTATCATATGGTCAATCAATATGAGTACCGCCAATAATGCAAACAAGAATGCCATACCATCACCACCACATAGAGTCTCCCTAATCACTTAATTATACATTATATCATAAAAAAGCGCAATCACGTGGATTGCGCATTTTATAAGAGAGAAGCTATTCTTGGTCTTGGTATTGTA
>PWME01000237.1 GCA_003559235.1 Mollicutes bacterium
GATTTTTGATCGATATCCTGTCAGTCGCGGTCATGCTCTGATTATTCCGAAAGCCCATCGTGAAACGTATTTTGATGCAACACAAGATGAGCTTCACGCGATGCATCAAGCAATTCACGTGATGAAAGCAAAACTCGATAAGATGTATCAACCATCAGGCTATAACATCGGCATCAACAACGGTGAAGCGGCTGGTCAAACGATATTTCACCTTCACGTACATTTGATTCCAAGATATGAAGGGGATATGCATGACCCACGTGGTGGTGTTCGAGGCGTTATTCCAGAAAAACAAAAGTATGCATAAAAAAAACAGACCCTTTAAGTCTGTTTATTATTCTTTGGTTTAATGGGACAGGTACTTTTATGTACGCTATATAGTATATAAAGACTTGCGATTAATAAAAATACAAGTAGACCAAGTTTCCATGCTAAGTTACCATGGGGTAACACAAGGGGCGTAAATGCAATGCCAAAGGCAGCGAGGAATGCTACAACACAAGGGGCACATCCAAATGTTAAAATTGCAAAAACAAAAGATACGATTGGAATCGAGTTTGAACCCTTAGGCTCAACACTCGTCAAACGAAGTTTGATTTGGCTTAGTGACATCATGCTAGCCGTTAAAAACGCCATCAACGTATTTAATGCAACATGGACGATACCAAGCGGTAATCCTAAGTCCGCAAACATGGCTGTTAAAGCACCAAACTGCAACACATCAAACAAAATATAAATGAGCGCAAGGCCTGCAAACAAGCCTAAAAATATAAGCACATTATTGCGTTTTTGTTGTTCTTGCCAAACAATCGGCAGCATAATTATCACTCCTCAATTGTGATTGTAGCATACAATAAGTGGCATCGCTTGAACAACGCTTGTCTTTTGGTTTGTTTTACGAACGAAAGGAGTCCGTGTATGGACCATCAAATAGCACGTCGTTACGGCATGAAAGTTAGACTTGTTCGCACTGAGAAAAAGTTATCGTTACGAGAACTTTCGAAACGTTCAGGCGTATCTTTAAGTATGCTAAGCAGAATAGAAACCGCCTTGCATATACCAAAGGCATCAACCCGCGAGAAGATTGAACATGTCCTTGGGTTCACTTATGAAGCATCCGATAATATATGTGAAACGTTTCAAAGTAAGTATGACGCGCTATATCGAAACATTATTATGGTTGATCATGTCCAAGCTCCGTCGATTGCTCGTCATCTATATGAAACGCGAGCACGTTATGAGAACGCACCCTGTTATCCAGAATATTATTTAATCATGTTAATGTATACATTGCATATGCATCACTATCGCCATGTGATTACACCATATCTGCATGCGGTTGAGCAACTTGAAGATGTCTACAGCGCTCAAGCAAGTGAACTCAGGTTAATTGAACTTGCAAATCACGCTGTCGCAATAGGCGAAGATAAACGCGCTGAAACACTATTAGACAATCATGAACGTATCAATGAAGATAAAACATTATTTGGAATTAATAGTTATCTTCGTGGCATTCTTCAAGCTAAGAACCCTTCTCAGTTTAAAGAATCTTTGTCTACACTAAAGGTTGCACAAAGTGTTTTTGAACGAACCAATAATTTTTTTCATGTCATGTACACCAAGGCGATTGCGCAACGTGTCTATATTTATATGAACCGATTCGATGTTTTTGAAGAACTTTATGAAGATGTATCACGATTTGCACAAATTGAAGGGCAATTCGCCCTCCATCATTATGGTGAATTTAGTCGCGTTCGTGCAGAAATTGCGCAAAAACGTTACCATAATGCATTGGCAATATTACGAACTATTTCAGTCGATACCCTTGACCATCGATACTTCACTTTATATGCACGCTTTCGCTTAAATTTGGTCCAAAAGGGTGAAGCAGTTATGGATCAGTTTATACCCGGTGATGACGCTGTTGAAACGGCATTGTCGAAAATGTTTTTTGAGGCAATTGCGCATTGGTCATTTCACGGTGAAGATGAAGTGTTTATCGAAAAGTTAAAAGCATTTACGGATGCTGCTTTTGATGAAGCGGAATACATGTATGTTAAAATGGCGTATACATTGTATGTAGATTGTTTAAAGCGGCGACGGCGTTACAAACTTGCGCATCAGTATGCAGAACGGATGCTGGCTTTAACCAATGCGATCATTATGTAATCAATACTTATGACACGATGAAGGATGAATTTTATGGCTATCTCCATAATTATATTTATGATTATTGCAGCGATTATGATGCTTGATGCTATGTTGGAGTCGCTGGATGTTAAAATCCAACAAACATCCACTAAAGCTGACTATGTAAGCAATCAATTCAGCCGTATTATATGGCTGACCCTTTTGGGAATTGTGCTGTTTGGCCTAAAGCATTTAGCGATAGAAAATATTGTACTCATCGCGATTGTTGGTATTTTTGGATTAAGTATCAATGCTGGATTAGCTCAGAAATATAAGCATTATCCAATACCAACACGCATCTTTCGTGGATTTATGCGTGCGGTTTTCAAGCCGGCGTTATCTGTCTTCTTTGCGGCATTGATTATTGCAATACTGTTTGAAATGGGAGAACCACTTCAGTTTGTTCATGTTGGGTTCACAGTATTTTTTGGTGTTGTAATCGTGTATGTTTTATTGATGGAAATTGCTTTGCCTGGGTTGGTTAAAACAGTTCCCTATACGATGCCGTTTGATTCCACTCTAAAAACGCTTGATGAAAATTTATCGAAACGTCTTTATTTGGTTAGAACGAAACGAGTTCGACTTCCGATTAATGCACTTTTTGAAGGATTTTTCAACCGCGCGAAAGTATTGCTTTCAAGTGCTTTATTGTCGCGGTTGCGCGCCCATGAAATTAAAGGCGTAGTGGCGCACGAAGCTGGGCATCGGAAATACGGCCACTTGTGGGTGCGGTTTGGATTGATTGCATTGGTAATTACAGTTTATATGATTATCGTAGCTACGGTGTATAATAGTTCGTTGCACACGCGCATGGGATTGCCCGATGCATTTCTTAGTCGTTTGTTTACGATGATTGTGCTTTTTTATATAGCCGAAAGTTTCTTGATGATTGTGTTTTATCGATTGTCGCATCATCAAGAATATGCGGCGGATCGTTTTGCCGCATCACACGGCTTTGCAGGGGCGCTTGCGGATGCATTGGAAACGATTGATCGCTATCAACCTGATCCCGTGCACCACCCCTTGTCAAGAAAACTTCGTGTTTCTCATCCTTCGAGTGAAGACCGTATTGCACGATTGCGCAGTATGGAGGTTTCACGTTGAATCATATCTTTCGTCAAAAAATCATGGTATAATAGGCTATAAAGAATGGGGGGATTAAGATGAAAAAAGCTATTCGACACGTGCCATTAGTATATCCGTTGCCACTCGCTGTCATTGGTGTCGCACGGGATGACGAAGTGGTCTACACAAGCGTCAGTAATGTTGCGGTGATGAGCATCGATCCGCCGCTAATAGGGATTATGTTGGATGCGCAGCGTGAAGTATTGAATCATCTTGATAAGGGGTCTTTATTGAGTGTTAACATGCCGTCTGCACCACTTTTAAGTAAAGTTGATTTGCAAGCGCCAATTTCAAACAAGCATATGCAAACCGCAGATTTATTTAAAACAAGAAAAACATTAAAGACACCTTATATTGATGATTGTCCTGTTGTTAATATCGTGAAGATTATTGAAACCGTTCAATTATCGAATCAACGCTTTTATATGTGTGAAGTTGTTAAAACTTTGATTGATAAACATTTATCTGTTGGCAACAACATTCCATCACTTAATATATTAGATCCTATTGTATATGGACTTGATGATAAGTATTATACGATTGGGAAAGTGATTGGGAAAGCAGCACACGAAAGCAAAGCCATCTATGATTCGTTGAAGAAAAGCGATAAAGCCCCAAAACCGTATAGTTTTCATTTTAAACATAAAATATGCAAACTAAAAGCAGAAGGGGTTTCTTACAAGCGTTTGTCTCAGCGGTATGGCGTCTATCATGAAACGATTGAAGATTGGTATACGCTTTATAAGCTTTTTGGTCGGGAAGGTCTTACAAAGCAAATGGCGAATCAATTGGCAAAAACACGTTTCTCTCAAGAAGAAAAACAAAGAATGGCCCAGCAGATTATTGATCGAGAAGCAACGTTTATGGAGATGTGTAAACGGCATATGGTTAGTCTATCTAGATTGCGTAATTGGGTGAAGAAACGTCGTGATGAAACAGGACAATAAGAGGCGCGAGCCTCTTATTGTTTGCTTACTAACAAAAAATGCATTACAATTGGTTGATTGCTTATGCATTGCTATAATGTGTTTGCTTGGAGGTGCTTGTTATGCGTCTTTTGACATGGATTAGTAAACATATTGTACTTGCTATTATAATTGGCATGGTAATTGGCTTTTTTTTAGGATTAATTTTTGATACGTCATCGTTAAGAGTGATGGTAACGCCGTTATCGGTGTTGATGGTGTTTCCAATGATGGTAACCCTAAACTTTCGTAGTGTTTTTGAAAAAGGGAGTATGAAACTACAACTTACAACACAAGCGATCAATTTTATTTATTTACCATTACTCGCGTTGTTGTTTGGCCTTGTATTTTTTTCTAATGAACCAGCGTTTCGCATTGCTATTTTACTGATTGCGCTGTTGCCGACTTCTGGGATGACTGTATCGTGGACCGTTATGGCCGGAGGGAATGTAAAAGAAGCAATCCGGATGATTGTGATTGGTCTGACATTGGGTGGGCTTTTAACCCCGATTTATCTTGCTTTATTTATGGGGGAAACGGCGAATGTTGAAACTGTGCAAGTATTTAGACAAATTGGCTTAATTGTATTTTTACCGATGTTCTTAGGATTTTTAACGCAAACGGCTTTAAAACATCGTTATGGTGTAGAAAAATTTAAAAAGCGGATCAAGCCAGTTTTTCCGAAATTTTCCACGTTAGCGGTTGTCATCTTAATTTCTACGGTGATGAGTTTGCGCGCCCCGATGATTGCAGCGCAACCAAGTATTGCTTTTATTATTCTTGGACCGGTCGCATTAGGATATCTTACGATGTTAGTGAGTATTCATGCAATCGGGAAATGGTTGTTTACTCGTGATGATCGCATTGCATTAATCAATGGCACCATGATTCGGAGTTTATCGCTTGCTTTAGCCATTGCATTGAGTGTTTTTGGAGATCTTGGGGAATCGATTGCACTGGTTGTGGCGGTTGCATATATGGTACAAGTGCAGTTAGCGGCATGGTATGTAAAAAGAGAAATTCGTTTAGCGGTTATTAAATAGCGAAGCCTTAGGTTTCGCTTTTTATATGGGCAATTATAATGATATTGTCGGTGAAAGCGCTTTATGTTATAATTGTATTACAAAAACCGTTTAGATTTTGCGAGGTGAACTATGAGAATAACAGAGCATCCAATACTATCGTTTAAAGGAAAAAAGCCGGTAGTCTTTTTTTATAACGGCCAACAACTCGTGGGTAAAGAAGGCGATACGATTGCCTCTGCTTTACACGCTGCTGGGGTTAAAATGCTGAGTGAAAGTATTCATTTAAAACGGCCTCGGGGGTTTTATTGTGCCATAGGCAATTGTGCTTCGTGCAATATGGTTGTGAATGGTGAACCGAATGTAAGAACATGCATTACCCCTTTAGAAGCCAATATGGATGTTCGTATGCAAGAAGGAAAGGGGCGAGTTTAATGAATGAAGCGCCTTTTGTGATTATCGGAGCTGGCCCTGCGGGGTTATCAGCTGCGGAAATATTATTGAAGTCTGGTGCGCATGTTGTATTAATTGACCGTAGTGATCGACTTGGCGGACAATTGACGAAACAGACGCATATGTTTTTTGGTTCTGAAAAACAACATGCTTCAAAGCGTGGTATAGATATACTTAAGCTTATGGTTGATGCTTTATCAGGGTATGATAATTTAACGGTACACAAAGAAACCACCGTTGTTGGAATGTACAAAGATAAAACCTTAGCGTGTCTTAAAGGTGAAACCTATTTTAAAGTGCATGCGCAAGCGATTATTGTGGCAACGGGTGCAAGTGAAAAAGCGTTGCCGTTTGAAAATAATGATCTGCCAGGGGTTTATGCTGCTGGCGCTGTGCAAACCCTTATGAATGTGTATGGGGTTAAACCAGGAAACAAAGTGTTAATGGTTGGTAGTGGCAACATTGGCTTAATCGTGAGCTATCAATTGATGCAAGCAGGCATTGAAGTCGTTAAACTTGTTGAAGCGGCGGACTCCATTAGTGGGTATTTGGTGCATGCTTCGAAAATCCGTCGCTATGGGGTGCCTATCGAGATGAACAAAAGCGTGAAACGTGCCATAGGAAAAACCGCTGTAGAAGCGGTTGAATTATGGGAACTCGATGAACATTGGCAAGGGATTCCTGGTACAGAAGAAATGATTGAATGTGATACGATTTGTCTCGCGGTTGGGTTAGCACCGTTAACCGAACTCATGCAACAAATCGGCGTTGAGATCACCTTTATCGGTGAACTCGGTGGCAATGTCCCCCGCATTAACCCCCGTTTTGAAACAAGCGTTCCGGGTGTTTATGCGTGTGGTGATGTGGCAGGGATTGAAGAAGCAAGCAGCGCCATGATTGCGGGTAAAATTGCCGCGACACATGCGCTATTAAACGCTGGTATTGAAGTAGATAAAGCGGAATCATCACTGGCATCGTGGCGTCAAGAACTTCAAGGATTACGCAACGGTCCACATGGTGAAAAAGTTCGCAAAGGCTTAGAAAAATTGGGGGTGCTATCATGATAGAAAAAACAGGTGTAGCGCCTTCAGCGCTGGTTAAAAAAGAATTTCCAGAAAAAATTGTGTTAAAAAAACCGAAAGCGGTTATTGAATGTTATAAAGACATTCCATGCAATCCTTGTGAAACGAGTTGTCCATTTGACGCCATTAAAGTTCCTGATGACATTAATCATCGCCCGGTGATTGATTTTGAAAAATGTACTGGGTGTGGCATTTGTGTATACAATTGCCCAGGGCTTGCGATCAATGTATTTCAACTCAAAGATGACAAAGTATTGATGAAAATTCCTTATGAATTTTCACCGCTTCCTAAAATCGGTAAACAAGTCAATGTGATGAACCGTGCTGGTGAAAAAGTAACTGAAGGTGTTATCACAAAGGTACAAAATACCAAAAAGCATAATAAAACCGCGCTGATTCATATTGAAATTCCATCCGCATTTTTGTATGACGCCATAACGATTGAGGTGAAACCCCATGAAGCCTGAAAATGTCATTATTTGTCGCTGTTCTGATGTGACTTTAAAAGAATTATTTGATTTATTTGAAGATGGTTATGAGACGTTTGAAGAGTTAAAACGGATTAAACGGGTAGGCATGGGACCATGCCAAGCGAATACGTGTGGCAAGATGGTACAATGGGAAATTAGTAAATATTTCAACATACCGCTTGAAGAGGCATTGTTTCATAATATTCGTCCATTGACAATGGGTGTTAAATTGAAAGCGATTGGAGTGCAAGCGGATGAAGAATAAAGCAGACGTTGTTATTATTGGCGGTGGCATTAGCGGTGTTAGCATCGCATACAATTTGGCAAAAATGGGTGTTAAAGACATTGTATTAATAGAGCGCGATTATTTGACCAGTGGTGCAACGGGACGTTGTGGGGCTGGGGTAAGGCAGCAGTGGGGGACCAAAGCCAATTGCATGCTTGCCAAAAAAAGCGTTGAATTTTTTGAAAATGCCCAAGAAATTTTAGAATATGATGGTGATATTGAATTTAAGCAAGAAGGGTATTTAATAGTCGGGACAACTGAAGAAGAGGCAGAACAGTTTAGGAAGAATGTTGCCCTTCAGCAAAGTTTAGATATTCCAGCACGTATGCTTACAAAAGAGGAAGCAAAAGCCATTGTGCCTCATTTAAATACGGATGTCGTGCACACCGCAACATACTGCCCAACCGATGGGCATTTGAATCCGTTTACCATGACCGATGCGTATTATAAAGCAGCTAAACGCCATGGTGTTGAGGTTTATACTTACACAGAAGTACAAGATATTATCGTAAAGAATGATACAGTTGAAGCCGTTGTCACAAACAAAGGAACCATTGAAACTCCGGTTGTCGTGAATGCGGCTGGCGGTTGGGCCAAAGAAATCGGTACCATGGCTGGCGTTGATATTCCCGTATTCTCTCGTAATCACCAAATTCTTGTGACCGAGCCAATTGAAAAAATTCAAGGTCCGATGGTTATTTCTTTTTCGCATAATATTTATTGCCAACAAACCCCTCATGGTGCGTTTATTATGGGACGTGGTGATAAAGACGCAACGATTGGTCATGACACGCACTCGACATGGCAGTTTTTAGATCGCATGGCAAAAACCGTTACCACATTATTACCACCGGTTGGGGATTTACGCGTTATCCGCCAATGGGGAGGACTTTATAACATGTCTCCAGATAGCCAACCTATCATCGGTGGAACGGATGCGGTAAAAGGCTTTTATATGGCGTGTGGTTTCAGCGGCCATGGGTTTATGTTAGCGCCAATGACAGGACTACTTTTAAGCGAATTAATCACTGGTAAAACACCATCAATGCCGATGGATGACTTGACGCTTTCGCGTTTTGATGGTAAAACTATAGAAACAAAAGAGACCAGTGTCGTTTAAGAGTAGGAGGTTGTATTTATGGCAATCTATGATTATAGCCATAAACCGTTTCACGATTTTACAAAACCTGAAAATATTGAGGCATACAAAGCAGGTCTTGCGCGTGTAGAAAGTTATCTTGGTGATACATACGAATTAATTATCGATGGTAAACGTGTCAAAACGGCTAAAACGTATGTGTCTAAAAACCCTGCAAATCATCAAGAAGTCATTGGATCTATTTACCGTGCTACAAAAAAAGAAGCAGATATGGCAATGGATGCTGCCCTCCGCGCTTTTGAGACGTGGAAACATACACCCGCACAAGTACGTGCGGATGTTTTGTTAAAAACCGCCGCGATTTTAAGAAGAAGACACTTTGAATTTAGTGCCTTAATGACTAAAGAAGCGGGAAAACCCTTTGCGGAAGCGGATGCTGATTGCGCTGAAGCGATTGATTTTTTAGAATACTATGCGCGTCAAATGGTAGAGATTGATAGCTCAAGTGATCGCGTATTAAGCCGTAAAAATATTGAACGCAATGAATACCGCTACATTCCACTTGGTGTGGCAGCGGTTATCACACCGTGGAATTTCCCACTCGCCATTTTAGCTGGCATGACAAGCGCAGCCGTTGTAACCGGCAATACGGTATTGCTTAAACCAGCCGATACGACGCAAGTCATTGCGTATAAATTTGTTGAAGCGATGGAAGAAGCTGGGTTGCCTGAGGGGGTCGTCAACTTCATTCCAGGTGAACCAGATACGATTGGGGATTATATTATTAAGCATCCGAAAACACGGCTCATTAGTTTTACTGGCAGTATGCACGTGGGTAAAACGATATACGAAAACGCCGCAAAGGTGCAAGAAGGACAAATATGGTTAAAGCGTGTCATCGCTGAAATGGGTGGCAAAGACGCCATTATCGTTGATGGTAGTGCTGATCTTGATGCTGCAGCGCAAGGCATTGTTCAAAGCGCTTTTGCGTTTGCAGGCCAAAAATGTTCAGCCTGTAGTCGCGCTATCATTCACGAGTCGGTCTATGAAACCATGGTTGAAAAAATCAAACACTATACTGCAGCACTTCAGGTGGGGAATCCAGCCGATAGTCCTCATGTTGTGATGGGCCCAGTTACGGATTTAAAAGCGTTTAATAA
>PWME01000117.1 GCA_003559235.1 Mollicutes bacterium
GATGCACTGCGTGACATACGCAAAACACTTGAAGCCCTTGAACCAATATTTAATACGATGTGCCCTTATACATCGAAATTATTTATGCTTTTTGCGGGCATTGCCCATACAAAGTTACATCTACATAAAGATGCACTAATTTTGTTGAAACCTATAAAAAAAGCTCAGGGCGTATCAGAAGTTTTTCATGCGTTGGTGCATTATCACATGTTTATAGCCAAACAAATGATTGGTTTAAAAACAAAGAGCATAGAAAACTATATGATGGCTGAAACATTGTTCAATACGATGCATGCATCGCATTGGCGCATGGCTTTGACCTTATGGCGAAGTTACTTTGTCATGCTTGAATCCCCTACGGATGCTTTGCAGTTACTATCACCGATTATGGAAGCAACATTACCTGATGCTTTGGTATCACAGTATCGTTATATTAAAAGCCATAGTTATTACTTAGCCGACCATATTGAGGATGCTAAAGCGATGGCGTTTGACCCTTCAAGTGCGCCAAAGAATGTGTGGGATTACAAAGCACTGCTTGTGACATATCAATTGTTAGAAACGCGAGATAGTGAAGACGCAAAACAGATAAAAACTTATTTTGATCACCCACAAGCTAAAGCCATTGCACCACTTGAATGGGTTGAAATGGAACGATTAACGATTGATGATGAAGAACAATTGCGTTGTTTTTTACGAGATATTGCGATGCCAC
Source organism: Mollicutes bacterium (assembly GCA_003559235.1). Classification (GTDB taxonomy): domain Bacteria; phylum Bacillota_I; class Bacilli_A; order Izemoplasmatales; family Izemoplasmataceae; genus PWME01. The sequence goes on from PWME01000117.1 coordinate 716, forward strand.
TAGCCTCAGAGAAGCATAATGTACATGCTTTAGAACAGTATACGGACATGATGAAACAGTTATTTTCAAAAAAGTCTCGTTATAAAGAGAGTATTTATTTAGATTTGCGTCATAAGCGTATAATCAATCAAATGCATAAAATATAAAAAAAAGGTTGTTCGTTTTGATAAAGGGTTATAATGGAGTCGTGGAGTTGATTCGATGCAAAGACCCTCTGATAAACGAAGCGATATGCTTGGCAACATGCACGTCAAACGATTATTAATAAAAATGGCAATACCTGCTACCATCGCCATGTTTGCGAATGCACTGTATAACTTGGTTGATACCATTTTCGTTGCGTGGGGTGCACCGCAAGAAGCGATTGGTTCACTCGCGATAGCCTTCCCGATTCAAATGATTATATTGGCTGTTGGTTTAATGATTGGTATGGGTAGCGCTTCAATATTTTCTCGAGCGTATGGGCGTGGTGATTCTCGTGCGATGCGACGTGCTGTTAATACCGCACTAACGTTTAATACCGTCCTCGCAGTACTATTAAGTGTTGCGGGGATTGTTTTTATTGAGCCAATACTTGATTTATTCGGTGCAACCGATGGCAATATCGATTATGCAAGAGATTATTTGTTTTTCATATTGATTGGACTCATCCCCTTTTCGACAACGATGGTACTTCATAATTTACTTAGAGCTGAAGGCAGACCCCATATTGCGATGGTGTCGTTGTTGATTGGAGCAGGATTGAATATTGTACTCGACCCATTTTTAATTTTTGGAATTGGTATATTTCCTGCACTTGGTGTTCAAGGTGCTGCTATTGCTACGTTAATTAGTAAATCCGTATCGTTGCTCTATGTTTTGAGCGCTTCTCTTTCAAAACAATCGAACTTAGGGATTCGTGTAACCACATTGCATAGGTTTGATATTGCGATGGCAAAAGATATTATTGTAATTGGGTTTCCAACGTTTGTACGCAATGTTCTTGGGGCTGTTGTTGTGGTTACGGTTAATCGATTAATACGTACCTATGCACCCGCTGATGTCGGTCCTGAATTATATATATCGGTGTATGGTGTTATTACGCGGATGCTTATGTTTTTGCTATTGCCAGGGCTCGGGTTAGTGCAAGGGCTCATTCCGATTGTTGGGTTTAATTATGGTGCAAAATTTCATCGTCGTTTGTTTGGTGTTATTCGGTTTGCAACAAGGCTAATTACGGTGTACTTTATGAGTATGTTCTTAATCACCTTGCTATTTGCGCCGTATTTATTTCGTTTGTTTTCACCAGAGGCAGATCCATTATTCATTCAAGAAGGCGCAAGAGCATTACGGATTATTGCGATTGGATTTAATTTAATCGGTTTTCAAGTCTTGTTATCAAGTGTTTATCAAGCCATGGGGTATCCATTACGTGCCTTTCTTGTGGCGATATCTAGACAGCTTTTGTTGTTCATTCCGCTTGCTTATATCTTTACAAGTATTTTGGGGTTTGAAGGTATTTGGTTAACGTTTGTTACGGCTGATATTACGGCTGGTGCGGTTTCACTTCTTGTATATTGGCTTGAAATGAAAGATTTGAAAAAGAAGTTTCCCTTTGGAAAAGAAACCGTTGTTTCATGGTAATAAAAAAGTCATCGACCGAATCGATGACTGTGATTTATTGATAGCGTTTAATAAGTTTGTTTGCAAGGCCTAAGAAATGGACGCCAATGGGTTCATTAATCCCGTATAAACTATGGTGTCCAGATTCGGGTTGACCGATTGGTATTTGTGCAATTAAATCTGTGTCTAGACGCCCAGCCACGATTTTACCACCGTCTTTTCCAAAAATGTTTAATGTTGCTTCACCATGTTTTAAGTAGCTCATGTTTTCGATAACGCCAATGATTTTATGGTCGAGTTGTTTTGCGGCCAATCCTGCTTTTAAGGCAACATGTGATGCAGATGGATGCGGCGTTGTGACAATAAGCATTTCACTTTTAGGAACCAGTTTTTGAATGTCCATAGCGACATCACCTGTTCCAGGTGGTAAGTCGATAATCATGAAGTCTAGCGCTTCATCCCAATCAACATCTTCAAAGAAATGGTTTAGCAATTTACCAAGCATTGGACCTCGCCACATGAGCGGTTTATTGGCGTCCATAAAGAACTCGGCTGATATGAGTTGTACCCCTTCGTAAGAAAAGGGAATAATTTTCTCATCCTCATTGGCTTTTGGTGGTTGGATATCGATATCAAAAATGGTGGGAATTGAGGCACCATAAATGTCAGCATCAATGAGTGCAACCTTTTTTCCTAGGCGCTTTAATGACAAGGCTAAATTTGCGGCTACACTAGATTTACCGACGCCGCCTTTACCACTCGCAACCCCAATGATTTTCGCATGTGAGGGTTTCTTTTTCGGCTTTTCAAGCGGTTCAAAGTCAACTTTTACACCCGCAAAGCCCAAATCAAGTTTTACGATTTTTGCGATGGCGCGTTTGACGGCGTTTTTGGTTGCATCATCAACCTTTTTTAGTGCGATGATGATGTTTACACGTCCGTCTTCATCAATAGAGACGTGTTTAACGCCTTTTGTTTTACTTAAAGGTGCTTGTGCGGATGGATCTTCAATGGTTTCAAGCTGTTTTTTTACCGTGTTGTTATCGTGCATACTATCACCCTAAATCATTATAGTGTTTTCCGCTTATTTACGCAAATAAGACACTAATACATTATAACAGGCTCAAATTCCTTTTTGAAATGGTTTGTCTTGGCAAATAAGTCGTATAGTTGTGTAATAAGGAGTTCATAATCTAAATAACGATGGCGCTGTTGTTTAATTTTCGTAATGAGTGGCAAGGTGAGCGTTTTTTTCATGTGGCTCAAATAGTGTTGGCCGTTTTCATTCATACCTAAGACACGAATGTAAGGAACGTCAAAGCGCGTTATATCGCGCTTTTGTGTCCCGATTAACGCATGCATTAACGTACGCTTAATGTTTGCGTTGGTATAGCGTGGCGTGATGAGTTTTTCAAGCAAATCATCGTACGTTGTAACATCAAGTGCTTTTTTGAATCGGTTTTCAATGCCTTCTTCAAATCCCATGGTTGCTTTTAAAGTTTCTGCAGGCGTGGCGATTAGTTTATAGCGTAAAAAAGGTAATAAATCACCGTTGGTTGGGAACGATTTGATGGTTTTTGCGACAAAGTCTGGCACATAAGAAGCAATCGATTCGTGATTTGCAAGCATTTTTCTAATTGCGGTGGCACTTTGAATGCGCTCATTGGCAACTTTTTCTTCATAATAGCCGCTAGCAATACGCGGGATTGCGAGCGGTGTAGCGGTTGAATTCAGTGCGCGGAGTGCACGAATGTATTGAACACCAAGGGTATCGTTTGGTGACAAAGATTGCCCAAACACCGCCTCTAACGCACGTGCATTACTCGAAGGAAAGCTTTTTCCAGCATCAAGATGCGCTTTTAAAACCTCGTTGTATTGCTCGGTCGCCATGTAGTCAACAATATAATTAAGTTGATCGGTGTTGCCTTGTTCACTTCCAAAGCATATAACGTTAACCCCTAATGCATCGAGCAAGCTAACGCTTGCATAGGCAAAACGGTCGGCAGATTGCAATGATAAAACTCCTGGTAATTCCACGACAATGTCAATGCCCGCTTTTAAGGCCCATAAGGTTTTTGTGAACTTATCGGCGATACTAAACTCTCCACGTTGAACCATATGGGTGCTCATCACCGCAATAACAATATCAGCACCTGTTTTCGCGCGTGTGGTTTCGTAATGATGCATGTGACCATAGTGCATTGGATTGTACTCAACGACAATGCCTGCAGCTTTCATAACGCTCACGCCTTTCTTCATGCATGACTCATTATACAGTATGTTTGACATCCCCTGCAAGAGAGCGTATAATTTTCATTGATTAGGAGGGATTACCCATGCGTTTTACCTTAGCGGAATTAAGACGCCGACAATTTAGTGACAATGCTTTTGAGGCAACCGCTGATTTACGTAGCTACATTGACCCAACAACGGATTTACTCGATGTTACAGATGTCCGTTATGAAGGAACTTTTACGATTGAAGCCGACCGCTTTTTCCATTTTGATTTAACCATTCAAGCAACCTTGCGTGTTGCGTGTGCGATTACGCTAGATCCAGTAGAAATTCCTGTAGACGTTAGCTTGCGCGAAACGTTCACAGAAGACGACACGGACGAATACCGACAAATCAATGGGATTACCATTGACTTATTGCCCATTATATGGTCTAATATATATTTGGAAAAGCCAATGCGTGTTGTCAAAGACGGCGCAACGTTTGAAAGCGACGAAACAAGCGACCGCAAAGTAAATCCGGCTTTCGAAGCACTAAAGAAGTACAAACGATAGGAGGGACATCATGGCCGTACCACAAAGACGTACATCTAAGACGCGCAAACGTAAGCGCAGAACGCATTTTAAGCTTAGCGTGCCGGGAATGGTTGTTTGCCCAAACTGTGGGGAAATGAAACTTGCCCATCGCGTATGCAAAGAATGCGGTTGGTACAAAGACCGTATCGCCGTTGAAGTTGACACGCCTGAAGAATCAGAAGAAACGGAAACGGAGTAAGCACCGAAAGAAGCGCTGCATAGACAGCGTTTTTCTTTTATTGGGGGAATAATAATGCGCCATATACCAGTTTTGTATAATGAAGCGATACACTACTTAAATATCAATCCTAAGGGAATTTATGTTGATTGTACACTTGGTGGAGGGTCCCATGCAAAAGCCATTTTAGCGCAATTGACAGAAGGCTTTTTGTATGCGTTTGATCAAGATCCTTATGCTGTGAATAAAGCACGTGCTAATCTTGAATCAGTGAGTGGTCGCTTTGAAATTATTGAGACGAACTTTAAACATATTAAACAAGAACTTGCCAAACGTGACGTTAATCAAGTTGATGGTATTTTGTATGATTTAGGGGTTTCATCATTTCATTTTGATGATGCGAGTCGTGGATTTAGTTACCAGCATGATGCACCGCTTGACATGCGGATGGATCCACGCCAAGCGCTTGATGCATACACCATTATTAACACCTATGAGGTTGGCGCATTGCGTCACATTTTAAAAACGTATGGAGAGGAACCCTTCGCAGCGTTAATCGCAAAAAAAATCGTAAAGGCACGTGAAGACGCACCGATTGAAACGACTTATAGACTTGTTGAGGTCATTAAGTCTGCTTTACCGCAAAAAATATTGCGTAAGAAAGGTCATCCGGCCAAGCAAACCTTCCAAGCCATTCGCATCGCTGTTAATGACGAGTTGCGTGTATTTAAAACATCCCTTAACGATGCCTTAACATTGCTTAAACCGCGCGGTCGCGTCGTCGTTATTAGTTTTCATTCACTTGAAGATAGAATCGCTAAGCATTGCTTTAAAGAAGCATCAAATATTGATCATCCAGACATTCTTGTAACAATGCCTTCATCTTCACCCGATTATCAAGTTTTGACGCGAAAAGTTGTGACACCAAAAGCCGAAGAAATTGCGGATAATCCAAGAGCGAAAAGCGCCAAGCTTCGCGCCATAGAGAAAGCCGTAAAAAAGTAATGCTCGGCCTTGACATTTGATTTCATTTTGTGCTATTATACTAACGCTGACAAAAGTGCGGGTGTAGTTTAATGGTAGAACTTCAGCCTTCCAAGCTGACTGTGAGGGTTCGATTCCCTTCACCCGCTCCACGCGTTTATAATCCCTTTCCTAACGAAAGGGTTTTTTTATGGGTTTCGCATAAAAAAAGACGGCGAATACCGTCTATTCAAAGCGAATATGCCAATGCATCGTAGCGACTTGCGAAATGGTTTGATAGACACTACAATAACGTGTCGCAAGATCCATGGCTTTTTTCAATGCGTCATGATCGCGTTCATCGGCGCCACTAACGACCACGTTCACCGTCACGGTTTCTAATGTTGTAGGGACCTCAGTGCGTTTTACACCATTAATGTCATACTTCACCGCTTGAAATTTTAAGCGCTTCTTATCAGCAACGGTTTGAAACGTATGGTTCAAGCATCCACCAAGTCCACCGAGCACCATGTCGTAAGGCGCGAGTGCGCCTTCTGCAGGGCCAACAGTCGTTGAACCATGATGACCACTTAAAATGCCGTGAAACTGGTTGTCAAATACCATTTTGATTTCGTTTGCCATAGTTATCACTCCGATTTTTTTTGGTAGCGTTCGATACATGATTGATATAGTTTCATAGCAGCGTCTATATCATAAAAATCGAATACTTCTACCGTTTTATTTTCTTGCAAATCTTTATACGTACGGAAAAAGTGCTTAATTTCTCGCTGCATGTGATGTTGAATATCATCCATACTGTTAATGTGTTCAAAACGTGGGTCTTGATGCATCACTGCAATGAGTTTTTCGTCCTTTTCTCCATTGTCAAGCATGTCTAAGTACCCGATAACACGCGCATCGACGATACAACCTGGGAACGTCTTTGTGCTTGCAAGCACTAAAATATCGAGTGGGTCACCATCTTCAGCTAACGTGTTTTCGATGTAGCCATACTCAGCAGGATAAGTCATTTCTGAATAGAGTACCCGGTCGAGTTTAATGCGTTGTCGTAATTTGTCGATTTCATACTTGTTTTTTGTGCCCATCGGTATTTCGATGACGGCTTCAATGACGTTGTTCATGCAATCCTCCGTTCTATTAATGCATTATACCTTATTCAAAACACACTGACAATTGTGATGCGCTTACAAGTGTTTTTTCATCATTCGATGTTCGATATCCGCATCAAGATATATATCTCCGTACGCTTCATAACCCAAGGATTCGTAAAAAGGAATGATATACGTTTGTGCCCCCAGTTTAAGGGTTTTGATACCTTCTCGTCTTGCGTGTGCCTCTACCGCATGCATGAGTTTTGTGCCGGCCTTTTTATGCCGATGCGTTTTTAAGACCGCAACGCGTCCGACTTTATTATCAACGAGTCTTGCGGCGCCAATCGGTTGATCATCGTCATATAGCACAAATAAATCGGCACCGTAATCATCTTCATCCATTTCTAATGCCCAATCGATTTGTTGTTCAATGACAAAAACTTTGCCGCGTATCATAATATGATCAATAAGTTCACGTTGTGTGCGTGCGATGACTGCGTGCATAGCTCTCCTCCAAACGCTTTTTGTTAATTATACCGCATTCAATATAAAAAACCAATGCGCTGTGATAAAATGGAAGTGACTTGGAATGGAGTGATTCTTAATGGAACTAGTAGATTGGATACAAATTATCGCTGTTGCGTTACTGTTTTTGGTACCGATTATTTATATTATTGTACGCATTAAGCGACCCAAAACGTCCAAAGAAGAAGCGTCGATTGATGCATCACAAATCGTTGAAGCTTTTGGCAAGGATAACATCACGCGTGTCACCTTTGTAAGAAATAAGTTAAATGTGGTTGTTCGTGATAATCGCCGTGTCGATCATGATGCATTAAAAGCGCATGGAGCGATTGGAATCAATATTATCGGTGACACCATTAAACTATACTTTGAAGGCGATAATGAAGCCATTTATCAAAACGTCAAACACATTATGGGTGAAACGGTGTGAAAGAACGAACGTTTGTCATTAAAAACCCTGCAGGGATGCATGCGCGTCCTGCAACCAAACTCGTCACTTTAGCAAACCATTTTAAAGCAGATGTGTTCATCCGCTATGAAGATCATCAAGTTAACATGAAATCTGTGATGGGTGTGCTTTCACTCGGTATTCACGGTGGTTCAACCATTACCGTGCGTGCCGATGGCGATGATGAAGAAGAAGCGTTAGATGCGATTGAAGACTTGCTGCGTGACTTTAACATGCCATGATGGCATGTTTTTTTATTTGCGTTTTCTTCCTAAACCCACTTTATGATAAAGTTTTGCAATTTTCTTTTGGGCTAAACGTCGTGCTTGTTCAGCGCCTTCATCCAAAATTTCATCCACTTGACCACTTTCAACAATCGCTTTGTAACGTGCTTTTATTGGCGCGATTTCACCAACTAAGGCATCCGCAACCGCTTTTTTAAACGTTTGATAATCAGCGTCTTTAAAAGCATTTTCAATGGCTTCATATTCTAGATTCGTGACGGCACCATAAATTGCCATTAAGTTACTAATACCAGGTTTGTTATCTTTATCAAAGCGCACAACGCCTTCACTGTCTGTGACCGCAGACATAATGCGTTTGCGAATTATCGCATCATCGTCTAAAAGATGAATTTTTGATTTTACGTTAGTGTCTGATTTACTCATCTTTTTTGTGGGTTCTGTTAAGCTCATGATGCGCGCGCCAATTTTTGGAAATAAGGGTTTAGGAACACGCAAACATTCACCGTAACGATTGTTCATACGAATGGCGATATCGCGGGTTAACTCTAAATGTTGTTTTTGATCATCACCAACCGGGACGTATTCAGCATCATAGAGTAATATATCTCCAGCCATTAGTACTGGATAGGTGAATAATCCAACACTCACACCAGATTCTTGAGCGCGTGCTTTTTCTTTAAATTGTGTCATGCGCTCAAGTTCACCAATATAAGCATGACATTCGAGTAAATGTGCCATTTGTGCATGCGCAATGACTTCGGATTGGATAAATAAGCTTACCCTTTCAGGGTTAAGCCCACATGCTAAATAGATCGCTGCCAGTTCTTTGATGGTTTTTCTAAGTTCTAAGCGATCTCTTTGTACGGTAATGGCGTGCATATCCGCAATAAAAATATAAAAGTGATGCTCTGGCATGGCATCTTGTAAAGCGACGAAATTACGAATACTGCCTAAATAGGTTCCAACGTTAATACTACCAGTAGGTTGAATGCCCGATACAATGGTTTTCAAAATAGATTCCTCCTTATCATTAAAAAACGCCCTTGGCATGTTGCCAAGGGCGAATAATCGCGGTACCACCTTGCTTTTACCTTAAAGCCATAACGCGGCTAACGGGCATGATTAGTGCCACTCATGGGTCC
>PWME01000210.1 GCA_003559235.1 Mollicutes bacterium
CTACAACGTGGTCGCCATACCGCTGGCCGCCGGTGTGCTGTTTACCTGGGGAGTCATCCTGAGTCCGGCCATGGGCGCGGTGCTGATGTCGCTGAGCACCGTCATCGTGGCGATCAATGCCCGTTTCCTGAAGCTGGGATCATAAAAAACGAACAGGCTGCATATCCGGGGCCTCGGAGTGTTCGGAGTGGCAGGACTTGGCACTATCGGGCAACCCAATGGTAAACCCGGAATCAGAAAAAATGAAAAGTCAAAAAGATATAACATATACACAGAACTCTGTACATGACAGGTTGGAATAACCTGTTATCAAAGAAAGTATTACTTGACAAACAGAGTATGCTTCAACTACACGAAATACCAATCCGAATAAAAACGAGGTAATATTATGAAAAATTCAATGATTTCAATCCTGACAGTCATAGTAATGGGTTTGATGATTCAGCCGGTTACGGCACAAAATCTTCAACTTGAAGAGGGAGTTACACATCCACATACAATAAAAAAGATGGATGAATCCCGAATGCATTATGTGCTTATGAATATTGTTGCAGAAAATCCGGAGCTGCTGCACGCAATGGGTGAATATATGATGAAGGAATCACCCATAATGCAAATGGCAACAGAGTGCATGCAGCTTTGCAGAGTTGACGAAGACCACGGCCAGGTAAGCGAACATATGTCGAAGATGCCGGATACAATGGACAAAAAGTACGGGCACCATGAGATGATGGATAATATGAGTGATTCCGAAAGGAATAAGATGCAAGATATGCACATGAATTGCATGGCTATGATGCATGATAGTGATAAGCAGGATGTCAAGACGGATTCTGATGATCATGAGAACCACCATTAATGGAATTCGGAAGAAATCAATCTAATAGTGCGTACAATAGAATATGGAAGCTCTGAATGAACTCATTCTTAACTGGTACCCGGCACTGTTTTTAATCAGTGCCGGGATTGCCTTGGCGGTTTGGATGATTGCAAGCCGAAAGAAGATACGTACGGATTACAAACAAGCAGTGGAACTTGTTTTACACCGTCAATACCGAAATGGTAAAGTTTCCAAAGGTAAATTCGAAAGACGAACCAAATCACTGTGAATCATGAACGGATGTATAGCGGTGATCCTTTTAAGAAATTAAATCACTTATAGTCAAACAATAATGCAACGATATCAACTCCTCACCATACTTACTGTTACAGTGGCTTTTTTAGTAACAGGAGCCTTGAAAACTCTGCAAGCGCAATCCCCTCAAACGCTTTTGGATGGGGATGTTACCCATGGTGGTTTTGGTGGTCCGGTAATGAAAATCGGTGATGTGGCAGGCTCAACCGGAATCTGGGTTGGTGGTCGCGGCGGGTGGATCATCAACATAAGTGACCGGCACGCTATATCACTGGGTGGTGGCGGTTATGGATTGGTTACCGAACACCCTGCCCGACCTGTCGATCCCGACGATGAACCGCTTGCCATGAATGGATACGGTGGTTTTGAGATGGAATACACAAACCGTTCCTACCAAATCGTCCATCTCACCGTATCATCGCTTATTGGCGGCGGGGGTGTCATGTTGCGGGATCATCACTTCAACAATGTCAGTGATGATATGGACCGCTATTTCGTTTTTGAACCCGGCCTTAATGCGGAGCTGAATGTCACACAACACATTCGTATTTCGGCAGGTGCAAGTTACAAAATGACCAGCGGCATCAGCCGGTTTGGATTCCGGGACAGTGATTTTTCAGGACTTAACGGGGCGATTACATTAAAATTCGGATGGTTTTAATAAAGACTGGTTTTATAGCTAAACGCGCCTTCGAAGAGCAAACTTTTAAAGATTTTAAAGAAAGATAGGCCATTTCGCTTACGCGGTTCATTGAGCATGTGACCTTGTAATTCTGAAATTATAAACACTTGAAGCAATCATAACATCAATCACAATACAGGCTTGAGACCTGTTTTAAATAGAGGAAAAATACGAATGCAAAAACGAATATTTTATGTCATTGCGATTCTGCTGGTAGTTGCCGGTCTCACTTATTGGAGCGGAATATTTCAGAATTCATCACCGGATCCCGCTGCAAGCGGGTTGGAAAAAAGCGAAGTCATACAGATTACCATGTATCGCGGCGAAGCGTGCAACTGTTGTGTGAAATGGGCCGACTACCTGGAGAATAACGGGTTTCGGGTAATCGACCGGACGGTAAATAATTTATTTGAGATCAAATCGGCAAACCATGTGTCCTCCGATCTGGCATCATGCCATACGGCAACGATCGACGGTTATGCCGTGGAAGGCCATGTTCCGTCTGACGAAATTCGCCGATTGATCTCAGAGCGACCGGACGCAGCGGGTATCGCTGTTCCGGGAATGCCGATGGGTTCTCCGGGAATGGACAGCTTCAGAAGCGAACCGTATGAGGTGATTCTGTTTGATGATAGCGGAAATCAGTCGGTGTTTGCTCAATATTGACCGGTTATATTCACCCGTTTATTTCTAACAGCATGCGGTCCATTCCCTTGCGAAGTTTCGTCATGCCGGAAACAGCTTTCTTGTTTTTTCACATACCGGCTTCCTTTCGAAGCCGGTTATTTCTTTCAGACTCCAATTAATGATCGAAATAATTAAACAACAGAATCCGGCCTATTAAAATACTATGAAGACAATAATATCTTTTCATCTCAAAATCTAATGCTATGAACAAATTAATCCCGCTATACGCGATAATCGGTTTACTGATTGCAACAGCCGCATGTGACCTGATCGACAATAATCAGGATGAGTCCCGGCAATTTGTTACATCGGAGGCTTTTCGCAGCGAGCTGAAAACAGCCTTATCCACCTACTTGTATCTGTCGGAAGCCCTTGCCAAAGAAAATGAGGAGGATGCACGTGCCTATGCCGGTCAGTTGGCAGAGGCCATTTCCGCAATTGATGCTACCGGACTGGATGGGGAAGCTGCCGACTATTGGGATGAACATGCCGGCAATATGCACCATCATGGCAAGGCTATACACGGTCAGAACGGATTAAGAGGTCAGAGAGAAGCATTTGCTCATCTTTCCGATGCCATGATCGATGTGGTCCATGCTATGGGGCCGATGGATGAGACGTTCTATCATCGAAGTTGCTATATGTTCAACGATGATGAAGCCGGGTGGTTGAGTCATCACGAAGAAATCAACCATAACCCCTATCAGGGAGAACATATGAACGGTCATCATGATGGTCGACATCACAATGGCCATAACTCGGGTCATTACGGTGATCATATGAGCGAATGTGTCCGGACGGTGAAAGTAATCGAATAGAGGTGCTTATGACAAGCCAGGATAACATCTTATACATCAAAAATATGGTTTGCGACCGGTGCTGCATGGTGGTTTCAGAGGTGTTTTCTGCTTTAGGTCTGGAGCCGGTTCATGTGGAACTGGGGAAAGTGGAGCTGGCAGAACCTCCGGAAATCGATCTCAATGAAATTGATTTCAGACTTCAGGACAAAGGATTTGAAATTTTACAGGAGCCCGAAGAACAACTGGTCGACCAGATTAAGGCTTCATTGATAGAGTTTGTCAGAATCTCGGAGGCCGACAGAAAGCAGAGAGTATCCACTTTTCTGCAACAGAAACTACACCGTGATTACTCGACCCTGAGTAAAGTTTTTTCCAAACGGGAAAACATTACCATTGAACGCTATCTGATTCTGCTGCGCATTGAACGTGTTAAAGAGCTGATCAGCTACGGGCAGATGACGCTTAGTGATATTGCTTTCCGGCTGGGTTACAGCAGCTCGCAACATCTGTCGGCGCAGTTCCGGGAGGTAACGGGTATGACGGTCACCGATTACAAGAAAACCCGGCAATCGCTGCGTAAACCGCTGGACCGGTTGCCCGGGTGAAGGGTAATGACCGCACCTGGCGGGTTACCGGACACGGCAGTTCCGTTACCGGTCATGCACTTTTCCAGATAGTTATAACTCTTTTCCATCTTAATGTAACGCAACAGCCATGAATCCCGGTTATTTTTACGATGAATTCATTACAGGTTAATCCAAAACCGAAACTACGATGAGGTCATCAAACCATAATTCCGAACAAAAGACTCGTAAGATAACCCTTCACGTCCAGGGAATGTCATGCGCTACCTGCGCCGGTAATATAGAGCAGGCGCTCAAAGAAACCGACGGGGTGATTCATTCCAGTGCTAATTTTGCCACCGATGAGGCGATCATCACCTATAACCCATCGGAAGCTTCGCTCGCCGATATTTATGAAGCGATAGAAGCCACCGGTTATAAACCGGAGCGTAAAACTGCAACGTTCGGGATTACAGGTATGTCATGCACAAGCTGCGCTTCTGCCAGTCAAAAGGCGCTGGAAGCTGTGCCGGGCGTACTGGAAGCACAGATTAATTTTGCCACGGAAGAAGCCAAAGTGGATTATATGCCCGCTGAAACCGGACTTTTGGAGCTTTACGATGCCATTGAGGCGGCAGGCTATCATCCCGACCGCGGCGAAAGCGGAGACGGTGGTGATGGCGGTGATGGCGGTAAAAACCTGAGTGAAGAGCGGGAGTCGGCCGTTCAGCGGGAATTGCAAAATAAGCAGAAATGGGTGTTGATCGGTGCAGCCCTCGCCGCTCCGTTTTTGTTGGTTATGGTGGATATGTTCAGACCGGGCTTTCTGCCGGAAACCCTCTTCGGCATCGGCACCGGCTGGTATGAGTTTGTTCTTGCCACCGCTCTGATGGCCACGCTCGGCCGGCATTTCATCAAAGGGGCGTACAAATCGCTCAGAAATAACCGACAGGCGAATATGGATACCCTGGTGGCTGTTGGTACGTCCGCCGGGTATATCTACAGTACGGCTGTATTACTCGGGGCCGTGGAAGGAGGCCTTTACTATGAAGCGGTCGCCATTATTCTCTGGTTTATCTTCGTCGGCGTATGGCTCGAAGCCCGGTCGAAGGCCAAAGCCGGCGCTGCGCTGCGCAAACTGCTGGAAATGCAGGCCAAAGAAGCTACGGTCATTCGCGACGGAGAAGAAATGGTTGTACCGGTTGAGAACGTGCAGGTAGGCGATGTAATGAAGGTTCGCCCCGGTGAACGCATTCCCACCGACGGGGAAATCATCGAAGGCCACAGCGCCGTTGACGAGTCGATGGTTACCGGCGAATCAGTGCCGGTGGATAAAGAAGCCGGACATGAGGTTGTGGGCAGCACGATCAATGAAAACGGTGTGCTTCAAATCAAAGCAACCAATGTAGGGGAAGATACCGCTATCCAGCAGATCGTCAAGCGGGTCAAGGAAGCCCAGGCGCGTCAGCCCGATGTGCAGCGGCTGGTCGACAGGTTCAGCGCGTACTTTGTTCCCGCAGTGATTGTTAATGCTGCGCTATGGGCGACGCTTTGGTTTATGTTTCCTGCAACCCTGAATTCTTTCGTTGCCTGGCTGCCTCTTTGGGAACCGGTCGGCGGTGGCCCCATCGGCCTGGAAGCAGGTGGCGTTCCTGTGCTTGAGTTCTCTCTGATCGTACTGGCTTCAGCTCTGCTCATTGCCTGCCCCTGCGCTCTTGGACTGGCCACACCAGCCGCGACGATGGTCGGCTCCACGATTTCGGCTACCAACGGAGTGCTGTACAAAGGAGCCGATATCCTGGAAAAAGCACGAGGCATTGAAGCCGTGGTTTTCGACAAGACCGGCACACTAACCTACGGAAATATGGTGCTGACCGATATCATCCCGGCAGGACAAAAAGAGCTCACCGGTGAAAGTGATGATGCCGGAGGGATAACCGGGTACAACGGCGATGAGGATTTCCTGCTTGCGGCGGCGGCAAGTGCCGAGTCCGGTTCCGAACACCCGCTGGCCCGCTCTATCGTGGAAGGTGCGGAACAGCGCGGACTTCAACTTGAAGAGCCTGCAGATTTTGAAAACGTACCGGGTCACGGGATTCGGGCTACCATACCCCGGGGCGAGGTGCTGGTCGGCAACCGGAAGCTGATGCAGGATAACGGCATCGATACCTCGGAAATTGAGGCGTCGATGGAAAAGCTTGAACGCGACGGCAAAACCGCCATGGTAGTAGCCGTGGACGGGGAACTGTCCGGCGTGTTGGCCAATGCGGATCAGGTTCGCGAAAGTGCCAAAGAGACGATCCGTCAGCTTCACCGGCGCGGGTTGCGGGTGATCATGCTCACCGGCGACAACGAGCGAACCGGCAAAGCCGTAGCCCGGGAACTCGGCATTGATCCCGAACAGGTGTATGCCGAAGTACTGCCCGGGGATAAATCCGATATCATAGAACGTATCCAGTCCGACGGCAGCCGGGTGATGATGGTCGGCGACGGGGTAAATGACGCCCCTGCTCTTACCACCGCTCACATTGGCGTAGCCATCGGATCCGGTACCGATGTTGCCATCGAAAGCGGCGACATCACACTGATGCGTAACGATCCGGCCGATGTACTCAAAGCCATGCGGATTGCCGACGCCACTATTTCAAAGGTACGCCAGAATCTGTTATGGGCATTTGGATATAACATAACGCTTATTCCGGTGGCCTCCATAGGATTGCTTAATCCGGCCCTGGCAGGAATAGCAATGGCAGCGTCCAGTGTATCGGTGATGTTGAACAGTCTGGCCTTCATAAAGTATGATCCACACAATGACTATGTGTTCCTGCCGCTGAGGCCATTCGTATGGCTGGCCGAACGGACTGCAACCGGTACTTCCAGTTAACCTGAGCCCTGCGACCGGTGCGGTGCTGATGTCGATAAGCGCCGTAAGAGTAGGGGTCAACACACGATTATTGAAAATGAAAGACCAATAAATCAAATAAACTTCCGGTTTTTTTAAACCCCGGAGGTATCAATTCCAACAACAATACGAGGTACCATTATGAAACTTACAATGATTTCTATCCTTGCAGTAACAGCTTTGGGATTTATGTCCCATCAGATTACAGTACAAAATCACCAGAATCACGGAAACGGTATGCATCAGCATATGATGGGAATGATGGAAGAATGTCCGATGATGGGTGACAAGGACATGGACCACTCCGAAATGATGGAGAAAATGGAAGAGCACCCCATGTTCGAGGGCAAAGACATGAGCCATTCGGAAATGATGGAAAGAATGCAGGAGATGGATCATTCCGAAAAAATGGCGTTCATGGAGAAGCACCCTATGATGGAGGATAAGGACATGGATCACTCCGAAATGATGCAGATGATGCAAGAATGTCCCATGATGCAGGGAGATAACGACAAAGATGGTGATTCGGACAGTCACGACGATCATCATTAATCAACATATAAACCTGTCAGGTTTTGTTCCAGGGATATATCCGGGTGAAATCTGACAGGGTACCATGTATCATCCTGTCGACTACGATATTTACCATCAACAATGTCCCATGTTTGGTGACGGAACTGCCGATTGGCTTAGCCGTGATGAAGAGATTAGAAACCCATACCACGGTGAAAGGATGATGGATTGCGGCAATGTAATGGATAGGATGTCACATGGCCATGGTAACTGTAATCATCATGATGGAGGGGGACATCATCATTGAAACCATATAAATCCAGGAAATCATCTCATTGTGAATACCACATAAAATGGAAGTTCTGAAACCGGATAACCGACAAACCCGATTTACTCAAAAGCGATATAATGCTACTTCGGTAATATATGACCTGATGGAATGGCCGGTTGAGAAACTTTTATTTAAATCCTGGCGAGAAAAACTGTGGAGCCGCGTCAGGGGTCCGGAAGTGTTGGAAATAGGGGTAGGGACAGGTAAAAATATCCCTTACTATCCTCGAGATGTGAGAGTTACCGGCATTGATTTGTCATCAGGTATGCTTAAAAATGCAAAAAAACTGCTGGCTCAGGATGGTAATGATCGCGTTACTCTGAAAGAGATGGATGCGCAGAACATGAGCTTTCCGGATGATACATTCGAGGAGGTATTGGGAACCTTTGTATTTTGTTCCGTGCCGGATCCCGTGCTTGGATTAGAGGAAGCTCTTCGTGTGATAAAACCTGATGGTAAATTGTATCTTCTGGAACATATGCGTGCAAAAAACAAGATTTTGGCTGCCCTGATGAAAACGCTGGATGCTCCCCTTCATTTTTTGATCGGAGTTCACATTGCACGAAGAACGGTTGATAATGTGGAAGCTGCGGGATGGGAGATCCTGAAGGTGGAAGAATTGAGTTGCAATGGCATATTCCGGCTGATTGAAGCAAGGAAACCTCTTTCAAAAATGAAAGAATCATCAAATCAAAACAGGTAACAATTATGAAATATTATATGTCAACAACATTCAATGGCACATTTGACGACGCTGTCAATAAAGTCACGGAAGAGCTTAAAAAGTATGGTTTTGGAGTTCTGACTGAAATCGATATCAAAGAAACTCTAAAGAAAAAACTGGATGTCGATTTCAAAAAGTACAAGATACTGGGTGCCTGTAATCCGGCCAATGCCCACAAAGCACTGTTGGTCGAAGACAAAATCGGGATCATGCTGCCCTGTAACGTAATTGTGGAAGAACATGAAGATGGTGTTGTCGAAGTTTCCGCGGTAGACCCCATGGCTTCCATGCAGGCCGTTGAAAATGACGAACTGGAACCGATTGCAGGACACATTCGTGACCAGCTTGGAAAAGTGATCCGTGACGTTTGAAAATGGGGATGCCTGAACCGCTGACGTTATTTCCTGACAGAAGAATTCGTTTGTCAGCTAAAAACGGGAATTGGTCTCATTCAAAGTAACGCCATCTTCCGGGTGATGGTTTACCTGCCGTCATTAAGTACCCCCAAATGAAAGCTTATGAAGTGCCCATTGCGTTAAATGAATGATATGAATGACCAATAATGTTATTTATTAAAGTGTATTTCACTTGGAATTAACCGGAGAATATTATGCATGATTTCCCCTTTTTTGGAGGAGGTTGGATGATGATTTTTTGGGCGGTATTATTAATTGCTTTGATTGTATTGGTTGTGAAAGCACTCATGAATTCAGGCAAAGAAAATACCGGTGACTCTCCCATGGAAATTTTGAAACGGAGATATGCACGTGGCGAAATTGACAAGGAGGAGTTTGAGGAACGCAAGAGAGAACTCCTCAAATAGTATAAACCAATTGATGTTTACCATTGATAAGAGAGGGTTGGAGTGAATAGAAAAGAATTCATAAAAAATGCAGGAATGGGGACAGGTGCCGTGGCTTTATCGCCATTTCTTGTTTCTTGTGACGGGGACGACCCCATTAGCACCATTGCAACCGGCAAATTTGAGGTGAGGTTGCCGGTCCCGGAAACACTTCGTGCCAATGAATTTGAGCTGTCTGCCGAGGCTGTTGATGTCAACCTCGCAGACGGAATGATTCTTTCCGGCCTGCAGTTCAACAACAGCCTGCCAGGACCTACGATTCGAAAACATAAGGGAGAGACGGTCAACATTCGGTTTAACAACGAGACAGGTCAGGAAAGCATCGTTCACTGGCACGGCCTGATTGTTCCCCCGGAGATGGACGGACATCCGCGGGATGCCGTGCCAAGCGGACGAAGCTACGACTATCACTATA
>PWME01000071.1 GCA_003559235.1 Mollicutes bacterium
CCGCCGTTTAGTGCTTTTGCTCATCAAGGTTCATGTGATGGCAATAATGTGCAGTTTTATGATGCATGGTTAAGACATCAAGATCTTAAAGTGATTCCAAAGACACTTCTCACCATGACAAAGGCCCATTATAATGAAACATCTTTAAAAGCGATTTTTGGGATGCAAGAAACCGATTTGATTGAAGAATACAAGTATGATGAAAGCACCCACGACCCGTTGAAAGATGCCTCACCTATTATTTATATTGATGGGTCGATGCGTGCCTATTTACATTTCACTGCGTATAATGAGGCAACGTATTTAGGGCATGTGATTCATGATGGAGCTAAAACAATTGTAACGCGATTAAAGACGCGTGATGTAACGTTATTGCAACTAGCAGACACCATGAAGAAGGCAGATTTGGTCGCACAATTTGGCCAAAAATCGGATAAACTTTTTTGTGCGGATGACTGGTTCGATTACTTACTTTTTAAAGCAACCCATCATCAAAGATAGGGAGCGCTTACATTGTCATAGACCTTTAAATGCACTTGTCTTTACGCTATAATAGATGTGGTACGTATTTTATGAAGAAAGAGGCGATTTTATGCAAAAATCTATTAACGCAATACGCTTTTTAGGCCTTGATATGGTAAATAAGGCGAAAAGTGGACACCAAGGTATTGTGCTTGGTGCAGCTCCTATTATGTACACGCTATTTACCCGTCATTTAAAAGTAACGCCAAACAGCACGGATTGGTTTGATCGTGACCGTTTTGTGTTATCCGCAGGTCACGGTTCAGCATTGCTTTATGCAACCTTGCATTTGTCTGGGTATGAACTCGATATGCAACAACTTAAAAACTTCCGTCAATTAAACTCAGAAACCCCTGGTCATCCTGAATATGGGGATACCGATGGCGTTGAAGCAACCACTGGGCCATTAGGTCAAGGCATTGGTAATGCCGTTGGTATGGCCATTGCGGAATCGTATTTGCGCAACACATTTAATAAACCAAAATTTAATGTCATCAATCATTATACCTATACACTTTGTGGTGATGGCGATTTGCAAGAAGGCGTCGCATTAGAAGCCTTAAGTCTTGCAGGACATTTAAAATTGTCACGGTTAATTGTACTTTTTGATTCAAATGATGTGCAACTTGATGGCCCAACGTCTGAAGCCATTACGGTTGATATGCGCCAAAAGATGGAAAGTATGGGGTGGGATTATGCTCGCGTTGCTGATGCCAACGACATTGATGCCATCGATGAAGCGATTACGGCTGCGAAAAAAACTGATAAACCAAGCTTTATTGAAATCAAATCAGTCATCGGGTATGGTGCTGAATCAGCGGGCACCAACAAAGCCCATGGAAATCCGGTTGACGATGACGAAGTCGAACAGTTACGTAAGCAGTTTGATTACCCCAATGGACCGTTTGAGGTATCGGATGATGTGTACCGTGATTTCTTTGAAAATGTCGTTCGAAAAAATGAACCCTATCATGTTGAATGGCAAGAAAAAATGGATGATTACCGCGAACTCTATCCTGAACAGTTCGAGCAACTTGAAGATATGATGCAGCGTGAAACATCTATTGATTTTGAGAAAATTATGTCTAAAGTCGACCTTGGTCATCAAGAAGCAACGCGCGCAAGTATTGGCAGAATATTGCCAGAATTAAGCGAGCAAATGCCTTCAATGATTGGTGGTAGTGCCGACTTAAGTGGTAGTACAAAAGTTCAAGGAATCAACGGCGACTTTACAGCCGAATCACGCACCGGCAGAAACATTAATTTCGGTGTTCGTGAACATGCTATGGCCGCCATTACAAACGGTCTTGTTTTGCATAGATTACGCGCTTTTGCGGGTGGATTCTTAATTTTCTCTGATTACATGAAACCATCGATTCGTTTGTCTGCTTTGATGAAAATTCCTTCGGTATTCATCTTTACGCATGATTCTGTGGCAGTGGGTGAAGATGGGCCAACCCATCAACCCGTCGAACAACTCGCGGTGATGCGCAGTACCCCACATTTAGTAACCATGCGACCCGCGCATGCTTTAGAAGTACGGCATGCAGCGCGTTATGCATTCAGTGCGAAACGCACCCCAGTCGCGCTCGTATTAACACGTCAAGCAACGACTGTAACGACTGATATCGATTATGATACCTTCAAAAAGGGTGCTTATGTTGCGGCAGACGCAGAAAACTTCCAAGGGGTTATTGTCGCTTCGGGAAGCGAATTAGAACTTGCCTTACAAGCCAAAGATGCTTTGGCAAAAGAAGACATCGCAGTACGCGTTGTTTCGATGCCATCAATGGAATTATTCCTAAAACAACCCGAAAAATTCCGTGAAAGTATTTTACCAAAAGATAAAACAACCCTTGCAGTTGAACTTGGCGCACCAGGGTTATGGTATCGTTTTGCGGATGACGTGCTCGGGGTTGAAAGCTTTGGTAAAAGTGCCCCTGGTAACGAAGTTCAAAAAGCCTTTGGTTTCACTGCGGCACATGTCGCAGCACGCTTTAAATCATTACTATAAACCATGTAAAAAGGCCTTCGGGCCTTTTTTGGTACAAAAATGTGGTTGTTTTTTCAACCTGTAGTGGTTGTTTCGCACGCATAATTTCTGTACAATCAATGCTGAGGTGATAAGATGCACTATATAAAACGATCATCATCAGGCATCACGATTGGCTTGTCTGATGAGACCAAAACCGTATCAATTGGGTTGCGCGCGTATTTAGAACAATTATGTAATGATGTTTTAACCACGATGGATGGGCGAATGCATGCGCTAAGGAAGCAGTTAGCACTGAAATATCATGTGCCACTCTATATTAATAGACGTGTTGCGCTTTACACAACACACCCATTGAGACACATGGATACCGTATGCATTAATTACTATGAAGTTTTAAGTATTGACCCCCATACACATAATCAATCGTGTGTTGTGTTTAAAGATTTGAGTTGCTTAGTCGTCGATGTGTCAAGAGAACGCTTAAGCAAAAAACATGAAAAAACGGGTAGAATTTTAGCAAATATTGCTAAAATTGTAAGCGCTTAACCTATAAGAAAGTGTTTTCAATGTGCGTAATTATTAGATTTTATGCCCGTGATTTAGTATAATGACGTTGGAAATCACCGAAGTTTTTAAAAGGAGATTCGTATGATTAAGAAAAGAATGAACGATGTAAACGTAACTGGAAAGACGGTTTTAGTACGTGTGGACTTCAACGTCCCCATTGAAGACGGTGTCATTACCGATGATAACCGCATTCGTCAAGCATTGCCTACACTTGAGAATTTATTAGAACGTCGTGCGAAGGTAGTATGTTTTTCGCACTTAGGTCGGGTAAAAACCGAAGACGATAAATCTGGGAAAAGCCTTGATATTGTAGCAAAAAAACTTGCCGAACATCTTGGGAAAAAAGTGAAGTTTGTGCCTGAAACGCGTGGTAAAACATTAGAGACTGCCATCGCTGCGCTTAAGGCTGGCGAGATTATGATGTTTGAAAATACGCGTTTTGAAGACATTGAAGGTAAAAAAGAATCGAAAAACGATGAAAACCTTGGACGCTACTGGGCATCCCTTGGCGACGTATTTATTAATGACGCCTTTGGAACCGCCCATCGTGAACATGCCTCAAACGTTGGCATTGCGACGTATATTGATGAAAGTGCTGCGGGATTATTGTTAGAAAAAGAGATTGATTTTATCGGCAATGCCATTGAAAATCCAAAGCGTCCTTTTGTGGCGATTTTGGGCGGTGTTAAAGTGAGCGATAAAATTGGTGTTATTCGAAACTTATTGAAGAAAGCCGATCGCGTTTTAATCGGTGGCGGTATGAGTTATACGTTCATGCGTGCACAAGGGTATGAAATTGGAACGAGTGTTGTTGAAGATGACAAACTTGATTTGGCGCGCACATTGCTTGATGAAGGCAAAGATAAATTGGTGTTACCCATCGATTTCAAACTTACCAAAGCTTTTGATAATGACGCACCCATCCGTATCGCAGCGCGCGATGAATTTTCAAAAGAAGAAATGGGACTTGATGTTGGACCAAAAACCATTGAAAAATATCAAGAACTTTTAACTGGTGCTAAAACAGTGGTATGGAACGGACCCGTTGGGGTCTTTGAAATGTCAAACTTTGCCAAAGGCACCATCGCGATTTGTGAAACGTTGGCGAACTTAAATGAAGCAACAACGATTATTGGTGGTGGCGACTCAGCAGCGGCCGCAATAAAGTTTGGTTATGAGACATCATTCAGCCACATTTCAACCGGTGGTGGCGCCAGTTTAGAATACTTAGAAGGTAAAACATTGCCTGGTGTTGCATGTTTAGATAATCGCTAAAAAATTATTAAACAACCCATTAGGTACAGGAGAAGGGAGTTTTCTCACATGAAAAAAGAAATCATGATCCACAGCACTGCTGGTTTGCACGCCTCTTTGGCTGCAAAAGTAGTCCAAGCCGTATCTCGTTATGATGCGGACATCCGCTTGATTTATGATGATCGCATTGTCGATGCGAAATCTATTCTCGGATTAATGAGCTTGGCTGTGCCGAGTGGCGAGAATGTTACATTGATTGCGGAATGCAATGATGCTGAAGCCGCCATTGAAGAAATCGAAAATATTGTGAAATGAGTGAATAATCCATGAGACCCGTGCGAAAACCTATGATCGCAGGAAATTGGAAAATGTATAAAACACGCGATGAAGCGTTACAATTTGTTTATGCGGTTAACATGAAAGTCCCTAATAAAACGTTAGTAGATACTGTCGTCTGTGCCCAAGCGACTGTATTACGTGATTTGGTAAAGCGTAAAGGGGAAAATTTAGAAATTGGGGCACAAAATATGCATGAAGATATTGAAGGTGCATACACTGGTGAAATTAGTGCTGCTATGCTTGAAAATATTGGTGTTTCTTATGTGGTTGTTGGCCACAGTGAACGTCGCCAGTATTTTGCTGAAACCGATGAAGCGGTAAACAAAAAAGCCTTACAAGCGCTGCGCTATGACATCACACCGATTGTATGCATCGGCGAATCATTAGCGCTACGCGAAAAAGGTGAAACTGAAAGCTTTGTTGGGGCCCAACTTGATGCGGCCCTAAGTTCAATGTCTAAAGAACAAGTCCAACAAATCGTGATCGCGTATGAGCCGATTTGGGCAATTGGAACAGGGAAAACAGCAACCGATGAACAAGCGGATCAAACGATTGGGTTTATTCGTGAGCGCATTGAAAAATTATATGATTTAGAGACTGCCCAAGAAGTTCGAATATTGTATGGCGGATCTGTAAAACCTGAAAACATCGCCGGCTTAATGGCGAAACCTCATATTGATGGTGCGTTAGTCGGTGGCGCAAGTTTAAATGCCCAATCGTTTTTGGATATTGTTGACGCAGCACAACCTAAAAAATAAAGAAACAGGACTTCGGTCCTGTTTTTCTTAACGACATACTTTCACATACTATATATAATTAAATAAATAATATATAAATGCAATTATTCTATTTAAAAAGATTGAAAAAACGCCAATTTCATAGACATTTCGATGAAATAAAACGTTTTCATAAGGACTATTGTCCAAAAATTATCGTTTTCAACGCTTGAAACAGCATAATAACGCGCAAAACGCCGCAAAGACACAAAATCGCATCAAAGTTGAAATATTTGGTCAGTGTGTTATAGTTGTTTACGAGAGTGAGTTTTCCGGGAGAACTGACTTTTTTATCGCCCACTGCCCGGCAATAAATAAAAACAATAGATAGACACAATAAAGAAAAGCATTGTGACTAAATGATTGGTTGGAGGATCACCATGTACGAATTAGAAATTAAAAATTTGTATAAAATTTTCGGTCCAACACCGGAAAAAGCTTATACAATGAGTCAAGACGGTATCACAAAAGAAGAGATATTAAAGAAAACAGGCAACACCATTGGTGTAAACAACGCATCATTTCAAGTAAAGAAGGGTGAAACGTTTGTTGTTATGGGACTTTCTGGTTCTGGTAAATCAACGTTAATTCGTTGTTTGAATCGTTTACAAGATCCTACCTACGGTGAAGTCCATGTTCACGGTAGAAATATCGTTGAACTATCCGCGGATGAATTACGTACGTTACGTAGAAAAAGTATGGGGATGGTATTTCAAAACTTTGGATTATTTCCACACCGTACCGTACGCAAAAACGTAGATTATGGTTTAGAGATTCAAGGCGTTCCAGAAGAAGAACGTAAAAAACGCGCCTATGAAGTATTAGATATGGTTGGTCTAAAAGGCTATGAAGAAATGAAGCCTGCAGAATTGTCAGGTGGTATGCAACAGCGCGTTGGTCTTGCAAGAGCGTTAGTGCTCGATCCAGACATACTATTAATGGACGAAGCATTTAGTGCGCTTGACCCATTAATTAAACGAAACATGCAAGATGAGTTAATTGCATTGCAAGAAAAAATGCAAAAAACCATTGTATTTATTACGCATGACCTTGATGAAGCCTTAAAACTTGGTGACCGCATCGCGGTTATGTACGAAGGTGAAATTGTGCAAATCGGTACACCAGAAGAAATTTTAACAGAGCCTGCGACCGATTACGTACGCAATTTCGTTGAGAATGTTGACCGCTCAAAAGTATTGACAGCAGAAACGATTATGAAAAAGCCACTCGCTGTCACGGATACAAAAGAAGGTCCGAAAGCAGCGGTTCGCAAAATGAAACAAGAAGAAATATCAAGTATATTCGTTGTCGACAGCAAACGCATATTACAAGGTGTTGTCGATATTGAAGATGCGATGAAACTTGCTGACAAAGGCGAAAAATCGCTAAAAAGCATAATTAAAACAGATTTTGATACGACTGCACCGGATACATTTATCGTTGATTTACTGCCGATGGCGAGTGCCGCGAAATATCCGATTGCCGTTATTGATGATAACCGTAAATTACTTGGTGTCATTGTACGGGTAAGCGTCATATCCGGAATTAGTCGCGAAGGAGACAACGGCAATGATGAATAATTTATTAAATAGTATATTACCCTCACTCCCTATTGGAGACGGGTTCGAGTGGCTCATTGACTTCTTACAAACGTATTTTGGTTGGCTTTTTGACGCCGTAACATGGTTATTACGTTTCTTAGTTGATGGGTTTGAAGATATTTTAGCCTTCATACCTGCTTTGGTATTAATTGTTTTATTTGCAGGTCTTGCATGGTTGCTTGCAAACACGAGAAAGTCAAAAATTTATTTGACCTTAGGAACTTTATTCGGATTATACCTTATTTATAATATGGGGTTTTGGGATAGTGCGATCGCAACATTAGCACTTGTATTAATTGCATCATTAATCGCGCTTGTCATTGGAATTCCCATTGGTATTTTCGCGGCAAAAAGTCGTAATATCGGTGATGCAATTATCCGTCCGATTCTTGACTTTATGCAGACCATGCCAGCATTTGTTTATCTTATTCCAGCCGTCATCCTCTTTTCACGCGGGGTTGTCGGTGGTGCGATTGCGACCATTATCTTCTCAATGCCCCCTGTTGTTCGTTTAACGAACTTAGGGATTCGGCAAGTGCCTGATGAAGTTATGGAAGCAGCACAGTCTTTAGGTTCTACGAGTAACCAGTTACTCTTTAAAGTCCAACTGCCGATCGCATTACCAACGATTTTCGCAGGGATTAACCAAACCATCATGCTTGCACTATCAATGGTTGTTATCGCATCGATGATTGGTGCAGGTGGGCTTGGGTCAGATGTACGTCTTGCCCTTAGCCGTCCCGATCAATACATCGGTTATGGATTTGAAGCGGGTATAGCGGTTGTTATTATCGCGATTATAATTGACCGTATGACCCAATCACTAAGCTTACTTTCTGATAAAAAAAGTAAGTAGTAAATAAGATTTCAAACGTTTGACACTGTCAAACGATGAAATGATATAAAAAATTCTATAGGAGGAATTATTGATTATGAAAAAATTACTTGCATTATTGTTGTCACTTACCTTTGTCTTTGCCGTAGCGGCATGTGACACAACAGATGACAACGACGAACCTTGGTTCATTGATAACGAAATTGTTGGGATTGACCCTGGCGCTGGCATCATGGAAGCAACAAACACCGCCATTGAAGAATACGGACTCGACATGACTCTTGAAGCGTCAAGTGGTCCAATCATGGTTACTGAACTGTCACAAGCCATTGCAAATGAAGAGTGGATTGTTGTTACAGGTTGGGAACCACACTACAAATTTGCTGACTATGACTTAAAATTCTTAGAAGATCCTAAAGGAATCTTTGGAGATGTTGAGCAAATTCATACTGTTGCGCGTAATGGCGTACACGATGACTTCCCAGAATTGGTTGAATTCTTTGAAAACTTCTTCTTCGATAGTGAAACCCTTGGTTCATTAATGGGTGCTATGAATGAAGGCGAAGGCGACAACATTGACATCGCGAGAGACTGGATGGCAGACAACGATCTTTATCTTGATTGGTTGCCAGAAGGTTATGAAAATGTAGGCGATGGAGAAACCGTCGCAATTGACTATGTAAACTGGGCAGAAGGTATTGCTATGACGTATTTAGCAGCTGCTATTCTTGAAGACTACATGGGATATGACGTAGACTTAACTATGGCAGACCCAGGAATCGTCTTCTCAGCTATTGCACAAGGCGATGCTGACTTCTTCTTAGATGCTTGGCTACCGGTTACACACCAAAGCTTCATGGAAACTTATGGAGATGACATTGAAGACCTCGGTCTTAACTTTGACGGTGCCCGCATCGGACTTGTTGTGCCAACGTATGTTGACATTGACAGCATTGAAGACCTTGTACGTGACTAATAACATGTAATACTATAAAACCGCAGCTTCGGTTGCGGTTTTTCTTTTGCCTTAAAATTATGTTTCAGCGTACTAATACGTCATAAATCTATGGTATTTCCATAAAATAAACTATTGAACAGTATAAATAGCAAAAAAATGTAAGCGATTTCTTAAAAAGCCTTGTATGTAAGGCTTTTTCTTTGTAGAATAGACAATGGAGAGTACATAATTTAGAAGGATATTACAAATATTTTAGTGAAAGAGGGTATGTATGTTAACGTCTAAACAATGTATGGAACTCGAAGCAACGTATGGTGCTAAAAACTATAAGCCAATCCCCGTTGTCATCAACAAAGCAAAAGGTGTCTGGGTTTGGGATCCTGAGGGCAATAAGTATTTAGATTGCTTAAGTGCCTATTCAGCGGTGAATC
>PWME01000123.1 GCA_003559235.1 Mollicutes bacterium
AACGCACCTTCAACTTCACAGTGCGTTTCCTTCATATTCCTTTTTAATGAATGATAGAAATTTATCGGTATCTGTATAAAGCACATTGCTTTTCTTCCATATTAATCCAATTTCAATGGGGATCGGGTTTTTTAGTGGTATCGCAACCAGATTCTCATCCATATCGGCGATTTCTTTAAACACAAAGGCTGCGCAATTGCCAACACTTAAAAACTGCCGTATGGTATGCACTTGGCTTGAATAAAGCAATACTTTAGGTTTAATACCCAGTTGCTCAAACTCATCACTAATTTTACGATTTTGATAAGTATCAGCTTTCATTAAGATAAGGTTTTCTTTTTCAAGCATTTTCAAGGTTACATAAGGATCTTTGGCAAGTTTGTGTTTCTTACTAACAGCAAGTACCAAAGAGGTATCGATTAATTTTACAGTTTCAAGACGACTACTTATATTTTCATTTAATACGCTAATTGCCATATCAACGTGGTTGTCTAATACATGTTTACGTATTTCTAAAGAACCAGATTCTACCATTTCAATCGATACTTCAGGATGCAAAGCTTTAAATTTGTTAAAAATATTAATAAACACAAATACCCCAATCATTGGCGGAACCCCAATCACTATACGATGATGCCGATTGCCAATATCTTTCATTAGTAATTCAAGCTTTTCTGTCGACTCTATAATCTTTAAACTTTCATCATACAATAGTTTGCCTTCAGGCGTAAGTAAGAGTTTATTATTGATGCGATTGAACAGTTTCACCCCTAACGTTGTTTCTAGTTCTCGAATTGAAGATGATATAGCAGGTTGCGAAACGAGTAAATCATTGGCAGCTTTAGTGATATTATTTTCATGTTTGCATACTGCAACAAAATACTGAAGTTGTAGAAATTTCATCGCATCACCTCCGTTTGATAACTTATTTTACCACGTGTGCCGTCATCTTCCAACTATAAGTGGAGCTTATACTTCACTAAATACTTGCTAGTGTAAAAACCCTTACATCCATGCTATAGTTGATTTAGCACCTAGGAGGAGGGCATTTATGAAAACACTGATGAATAAATTAAAACCAGCCCGTATTTTTCGTTTATTTAAGCAAAAAACCAAAGAAGTCAAGTTACTAATCATAGCGTTTATTTTGATAGGCATTGGTTTAGTAGGTTCAGCGCTTATTGTGACAGATTTCGGCAACATTGATGTCATGAAAATCGTTATTCCAACAGAGAATGGTCAATGGGTAGCCGCTGACCTTTATAAGCCAAAGTCTGCAACAAGAGATAATAAAGCACCTGCTGTCGTTGTTGTTCCTGGGTTTCAACGAACGCGCGAAACTCAGACTAATATGGGGTTAGAACTTGCAAGGCGTGGCATCGTAACTGTTGTCATTGATCCATACGCTCAAGGTGACTCTAGTTCATCATTTTCTTCCCAAGCAGCCACGACCGAAGGGTATGGCGCCATGGCCATGGTAGAATACATTTATAGCACCCCAAATATGAACTATGTTGATAAAACACGGATTGGCATGACAGGGCATTCTGCGGGAGGGAATGCCGCGCTTCGCTCTGCACAAAAATTTGGGTTCGAGGTTATCGATGGCGAACGCGAGCAAAGCAAACTAAAAGCCATTTATGTTTCAGGTTATGTTCTAACATTCACTGAAAATGCCCTGGCTAGTGTTCGTTCAAATGTTGGCATGGATTATCCGTACTTTGATGAAGGTGCATTTAGAAATAGTTATGCTGATAACCCTGATTTACATGATGGTGATATGCGAACTGCGCTAGAATCTATTACTTTAGTAAACTCAGGTTTAACACAAAACGGTCAATCTGCAATTGACGTTGTGGAAATGGGAAGAATTTACGGTTCTCCACACAACCAAACCATGCGAATGGTGTTCAACGTTAGAGACTTGCACGCATTACAAATATACAATAGTGAATCAACCGCAAACATGTTACGGTATTTTGAAATTGCGCTTGATTACGATATGGACTTATCTCCAAACAATCAAACCTACATGATAAAAGAAGTATTTACTGGTTTATGCTTGTTGGTGGTTTCCTGTTCGTGTTTGGCTTCGGGGGGGTTTTGTTAAAAACGCCGTTTTTCTCAACGCTCGTTCACCCGTTGCCATCTGAATCACGACCACAAACTCGTGGCGATAAACTTGTCTTTTGGGGGGCCTTTGTATTTAGTGCATTAGTGGCGTGTTTTATTTTCGTCCCTATGGCACGCAATGCGCAAGTTTGGTTCCCAGATGCGCAAAACGCAGTACAAACATCCTTTTTCCCATTTAGAATGCTAAATTCCGTCTTACTATGGGCTGTCTTCAACGGCTTGGTTGGATTTATAGTCTTCTTCTTAATTTACTTCTTGCGTGGAAAAAAACATGGGGCAACCTTAGAATCTTTTAAAGTATCCCCAAAAGAAGGCTTAAAAATCTTGTTGTATGCTGTCACAGTCGTAGGAAGCTTTTATGCCATCATTCATTTAATCTATAAATTTTTCCATGTTGATTTCCGCTTTACTTTTATCGCAGCACGTGTACTTGAAAACAATGGGATGCTTCGCTACTCTCTCATGTATATTCCATTTTTCTTCATCTTTTACCTTTCAAACTCTGTTAGGGTAAACAACACCATGCGTGTAAAAGGCTGGAGCGAATTTAAAGGCACCTTAATCGGATGTCTTGGAAATAGTGTTGGCTTAATGCTTATTCTTGTTATTCAATACAGTGTTTATGTCGCAACTGGTAGAGTATTTTGGACGACTGAATGGTTGTATGTTAATATACTATTTGGTATCATTCCACTAATGTTTATTTTGCCCATTTTTAATCGCTATTGGTTCAATCGTACGGGGCGCATTTATAGTGGCGCATTAATTGCTTGTATCATGTTTATCCTCATGGCTTTAACCGGCAGTGTTGCATACATTCCAATTTGATGAAAAGGTGACTGATTATGGACTACAAATATGCTTCTTTAAAATTACATAAATCTTTAAAGGGAAAAATAGAGATGTGCGCACGCGTTTCAATAGAGTCAACGGATGACCTTTCGACTGTCTATTCACCAGGTGTATCTGAACCGTGTTTAGAAATAGAAAAAGAACCTAATTTAAGCTATGTTTACACGCGAAGACACAATACAATTGCGGTCATCACAGACGGTTCAGCGGTATTAGGACTTGGTAATATCGGCCCCGAAGCTAGCATGCCTGTTATGGAAGGCAAAGCAGCCCTGTTTAAACTTTTAGGAGATGTGGATGCCATTCCGCTTAGCTTAAAAACCCAAGATACTGATACGATTGTCACAATCATTGAATCGCTTTCTAGTAGCTTTGGTGGCATTAACCTTGAAGACATTAGTGCACCACGGTGTTTTGAAATCGAAGCGCAGTTGAAAAAGCGTTGCGATATCCCTATATTTCATGATGATCAACATGGCACTGCCATTGTGGTGCTTGCAGGCGTGATTAATGCACTGCAAGTTGTTAACAAGGCTATTGGTAACATTAAAATTGTCGTTAACGGAATCGGTTCAGCTGGAACGGCCATTACTGAGTTTTTACTTGATTATGGCGCGACTAATATCATTTTATGTGATAAAGATGGCATCATTTCTAGAGATGACCCATCCCTTTCAAAACCCCACATGAAACTAGCAAAAAGAACCAACCATAACTTGTTGCATGGTACTTTATCCGATGCGGTTAAAGATGCCGACCTTTTCATCGGTGTCTCAGTGCCAGGCTGTCTATCAAAAGAGGATGTACAAGCGATGCAACACAACGCTATTGTATTGCCTCTTGCGAATCCAAAACCTGAGATTGACTACGATGTTGCCAAAGCAGCTGGGGCAAAAGTAATTGGGACTGGTCTATCCAATTATCCTAATCAAATTAATAATTTACTGGCTTTCCCTGGAGTGTTTCGTGGGGCATTAGACGCTAGAGCTAGCGATATCAATCGACCTATGATGATTGCAGCTGCAAAAGCCATCGCAGCATGTGTGCCTAACGATCAATTATCCGCAGACTTTATTATTCCTGCACCCTTGAACAAAGCGGTGCATCAACATGTTGCATCAGCTGTTGAAGCAAAAGCGATAGAAACTGGTGTTGCGAAAAACGGTCACATTAAGGATGCTTTGCGTGAGGCCTCAGAATGAAAAAAATCAGCATTGTATCAATCATGATGCTTTCACTTCTATTCGTTTTTGGGTGTGATACTCAAACAACACCTTCTGAGAAAGCTATGACAAAACTATCGGCACGTGACTTAAAAGATGACTATGTTTTATGGCATGGCAGAACCCATTACAATACTGAGACCGAGCATATGTATTTCTATCACACAGCAAGCGGTTTTACAGTTACTTTTGAAGGAACTGCATTGACCATAGATATTCATGCAACCAATACCGAAAACCTTGCTTTAAGACCATGTTTTTCAGTACTAATCAATGATCAAATGGTTGATGAGGGCTATGTGATTGCGCTTGAATCACCCAGTAGTACAATAACACTAATAGACGATTTAGATTATGGGATTCATACGGTGCAACTTATAAAAAGAAGCGAAGCGCGGGATTCGATGACTTCAATAACACGCATCGAAACCGATGGTACGTTCTTACCAACATACAATACCTTTGATATGAACATTCTTGTCCTTGGCGCAAGCGGTGTGTCTGGTAATGGGGTTTTTGGTTCCTTAGGAACACCAAGGACAACTGAAAATTCTAGTAGTTTACACGCCTTTCCCTATAAAACCGCTTCCGCTTTAAATGCGGATATTGCGTATGTTGCAAGCAGTGGTTGGGGACTCAAATGGGGGTTTAATCCAACCAATGAAAACGGTACAGTTAATATACGAAGTGCCTTTGAAAAAGTTGGCATTGATGACAACCAAATGTTGGTTGACATTAATTATGATTTCCACGACTTTATCCCTGATTTCATTATCATTAATCTTGGCGGTAATGATTATAATGCCCACATATCAACTTTAAGTGGTGAAGCACGCCTCAGTGCCGAACAAAGCTTTCAAGAAGCAGTGATTGAATGTGTCACAACATTAAATGCATTGTATCCTAATGCAGTCATTTTTTGGACGCATACAAGTTCAAATAATGGCTTATTGGCATCAACGGTATTAAGTGATTTAGATCCGACGCGTACCTTTGTCGAAACCATTACCATCCATAGTCCTGGGGCCTTTGGCGATCCTGTCGGTTCAGGAAATCATGCCAGTCAAATAACGCATCAACGCAACGCAGCGTTAATTATTGAAAGAATTCAAGCCCGTCTACAAGACTAATCTATCTACTTCTTTTGAATCAATGTTATAAATTACCCCATCATGCTAAGCAATTGTGTGATGGTTTTTTATGAAGAGTCATTAAACTCACACACCATAAACAATCCATTCAAGATATACTAAACACGATAAATGACTATAATAAAAATTGAGCTGCAAAGTCGAAATCATCTTGATTTCATTGCTTTACAGCTCAAATGGGTGGGTATTATTTGAACGCCAAATAGCCATCATCTGCTAAAACAGTTGAACCATTAATGGCCACGGACGCTTCGCTAAACAAGAACGCAACGACATTCGCAATTTCTTCACTAGTTAATAACTTATTGCGCATGTGTGCACCTTCAAGCGCTTTAAGCATATCTGCGGGTACATTGTCTAAAATGGCCGTCTTTGTGAAGCCAGGCGCGACACCAACAACGCGAATCCCATACGGTGTTAACGCTTGCGCTGCCGATTTGGTCAGTGAGACAACCGCTGCTTTTGCGGCGTTGTAATGTGCACTGCCTTCGGCCCCAATGAATCCATAAATTGAAGCCGTATTCACAATCACACCGCTCTTTACACCAAGTTCCTTCATTTTTTTCCCAGCGTAGTGCAACCCATAAAAGACACTGTTTTGGTTAATTGCAATCATTTTTTCATAATCTGCTGGTTGTAAATCTAAAAATGATGTCATCGCACCGATCCCGGCATTGTTGAAAAGACCATACAAAGAACCAAATTGTTCTACCGCAAAGTCAACCAGTGCTTCTACTTGCGCCTTATCAGACACATCACATGTGTAATAATACGCCTCGGCACCTTTTGTTTTAACCGCTTCTAAAACGGATTTTCCTGCTTCTTCATTGATGTCAGATAAAACAAGTTTTGCACCCTCATCAGCTAGTTGCAACGCTGTTGCTTCACCGATGCCACTTGCGGCACCTGTAATAATAATGACGCGGTCTTTCACAATAAACAACTCCCTTACGATTTGATACTTTTATTGTAGTAAACATGACAATTAAATTGTTTTGAAAAACTTTAAATTATATGTGCACAACACGATGATGTTTTTAAAAAATCCATAATTATTTGCTTTCTCTAAATCTTTTTAATCGAGTAAGAAAAATAGTGTTATACTAAACACGGTTAATCATGGGGCACTTAAGTCAATCATTTTTATGATAAGACCTGTTCCCTATCATTAAGTTATTTATCTAGGAGGATGACAATGCGCATTGAAGATGGCATCAAACTCGATTTTGACGATGTATTGCTTAGGCCAAAGCGTTCAACGCTCGGCTCAAGAGCCGAGGTCTTATTGGAACGCACCTTTACCTTTAGACATGGAAAAGCGCCATGGACTGGGGTGCCGATTATTGCATCTAATATGGATGGGGTTGGCACGTTAGAAATGGCAGAAAAGCTGAGCGAGTTTTCTATGTTTACAACACTCGCAAAATCTGTTGATCTAACCACAGTTGAAACCATTCCAGATGTAAACCACTTTTCCATAAGCATCGGCATTAAAGATGCCGATGTTGAAACCTTACACAAGGCCTTTAAAAAACATCCCAACATGAAGTTTATTACCATCGATGTCGCGAATGGTTATTCTGAACGGTTTGGCGATTTCATAGAAAAAGTTCGTGGGCTTTACCCAGAAAAAATCATCATCGCAGGCAACGTGGTTACCGCTGACATGACACAAGAACTTGTCTTAAGAGGTGCTGATATTGTGAAAGTTGGGATCGGTCCTGGCAGTGTTTGCACAACCCGCATAAAAACTGGTGTAGGGTACCCACAACTAAGCGCAATCATAGAATGCGCCGATGCAGCCCACGGATTGGGTGCGCAAATCATCGCTGATGGTGGGTGTAAAAGTCCAGGGGATGTAGCCAAAGCGTTTGCGGCGGGGGCAGATTTTGTTATGCTTGGTGGTATGTTTGCCGGTCATGACGAAGGTATTGAAGGTCGTTTAATTAGTGAAAAGCAAGATTTTTTTACGGGCGAAACCAAAAAAGTTGTCACATTTTATGGCATGAGTTCTGATACTGCGATGGATATCTACAATGATGGCATGGCGTGGTACCGAAGCTCTGAAGGACGCACTGTACAAATTCCCTATCGTGGGAACGTAGAACATACCGTAAGGGATATTTTAGGCGGCTTACGCTCAACGTGCACGTATATTGGTGCGACAAAACTTAAAGACGTTCCGAAATGTACGTCATTCATTAGAGTAAACAAACAATATAACGATGTCTTTGAAAAACATGACCTATAAAAAGGAGTTCATTCAATGATGCATGATTTTTATAAAACATCGCGTACACTAACGGTCGTTGGTGCACAGTGGGGCGATGAAGGCAAAGGTAAAATCGTTGATTATTTATCGAACAACTTCGATACCATCGTAAGGTTTCAAGGGGGTAATAACGCTGGACATACGATTTATCATAACAACGAAAAAGTAACCTTACACTTTATTCCTTCTGGCATCCTCAACGAAAACACCACCAACATATTAGCCCAAGGCATGGTTATTGAACCGCTTGCCCTCTTAGAAGAAATTGATAAGGTTACCGCCCTAGGCAAATCACTCGATAATCTCTTGATTTCAGATAAATGCCATATCATTATGCCTTATCATAAAACGATTGATGCGTTGCATGATGAAGTCCAAAAGATTGGCACGACCCAAAAAGGGATTGGGCCTACTTATACGGATAAAGTCGCTAGGGTTGGGTTGCGCATGGCGGACTTTTTAGACGAAGAAACGTTTCGTGCGTTTTTAGAAGACTCCTTACCACGCGTAAACCAAACTTTAGAAGCACATGGTAAAACCACTTTTCAACACGATAAGTTAATACAAACTTATAAAGAAGCCCAAAATAGGTTAAAGCCGTATGTATGTAGTACTGGCAAAGCCATTATTGAGAACATAAACCAAGGAAAGACCGTGCTTTTTGAAAGCGCACAAGGCACCATGTTATGTATAGAAAACGGCTCGTATCCATACGTCACAAGCAGCGCAACGGTGGCCGCAAATGCGGCATTGGGGTCCGGCATTCCACCCAAGCATGTCGACAGCGTACTCGGGGTCATTAAAGCGTATACAACCCGCGTTGGCGAAGGGTACTTTCCAACCATGATTCATGATGAATCCTTAGCCCACCATATCCGTGAACGCGGCCACGAATATGGTTCAACCACTGGAAGAGCAAGAAACGTTGGGTGGCTTGATATGGTCGCGCTAAAGCATGCCAAAGAAATCAATGGCATCACAGCATTCGTGATGAATCACGTGGATGTATTAAGTGGATTAGACACCATTAAGCTTTGTGTAGCCTATACGTATCAAGGCAAAACCATTGAAGATTTCCCCGCTGCCAAAGCGGTGCTTAAAAACGCAAAACCACAGTATATTGAGTTGCCAGGGTTTACGCTTGATGAAGAGAAAAAGATCAAAACCTACGACGACTTACCTAACAATGCAAAACAATTTGTGAAGCACGTTGAGCGGATTTTGGCGTGTCCAATTGTCTATGCTGCAATTGGCCCAACCAAAGACGCAATCCTGAAAAAACAGGAGGATTAAGTATGATTGAACGTTATCAACGCGATGCCATGAAAGCACACTTTACCGATCACACCAAATTCGCGCACTTTTTAGACGTTGAACTCGCTGTATGTGAAGCACTATATAAATCAGGAGAAATACCCAAAGTTGATTACGATGCCATTAATAGTTCTTCAACCACCTTTAATCTTAAAGAAATTGAA
>PWME01000208.1 GCA_003559235.1 Mollicutes bacterium
ACCCTTTTGGGTGTATCTTCCATTGTGTGATACCCAGCGTCTCGCGCCGCATTGGACCATTTCATTCCAAATAGTGTGGTCGCAGGGATGTTGATGCGACCAAACATCCCAGCATCGGTACCACCTGTTAAAAAGGCGAGTGGTTTAAGCGGAACGTTAAAGCCGTTTTGTGAGGCGTGTTTTGAGAGCGTTGTTGCCAAAGGTGTGTCAAGCTTAACAAATCCATTAATGTCAGAGGTGAGAAGACTGAGTGCTTTTTCATCATATAAGCATTCTAAATTGATGACATGGGTTGGAAGTTGATGCAAGGCTTTCTTATGTTTTTTCACGTACGCACGCGCGCCGCGCAATCCTTCTTCTTCAGCATCAAAGCTAATGGCGCTAATACGCGTGTTTTTTAGTGGATGGGTTTTAAAATGCTTGGCAATGCCGAATGCAAGTAAGCTTGAAGCGAGGTTATCCCCAGCCCCAGGTGTTGCTTTTTTTGAAGCGAAAAACCACATTTGCGCCACAAGTAAAACCCCTAGACTAAGAATAATCCGCATGAGTAAGTATAGATCATTCGCACCGCTGACAAATAAACCAAATAGACTAAACAAAAGCAGTAGAAGCATAAATACAATGGAGCCGTTGACTCTGAGGGCATAAAGTGTAGGTTGATGAATAAAGAAATTAAATATGCGTGCACTGTCATGATGCCCTGTAATAAGGACGTGCTTTGTGGCTTCTTTTTGTGGTTCAACCGTTGCGATGACATTGTGGGCATCGCGTTTTCTAAAAAACGGGTCTAAAACTGGCAAATAAAAGAAAAACTGGAAAATCATTAAGAGGATACCAAATGCGCTTAAGCCTATAGCGATAAGTGGTAAGTTAGCCCACATAAAAGCGACCCCAGCCAAATAACATACGACTAAAATTCTAATCCAGCCTAAAAAGGCACCACTGTGAACATAAAAGTGCTCACGGCTTACTGCGTCCGCGAAGTTTTGTGCGTGCGCATGCAATGATTCACTGCAAGCATTGCAAGATTTAGACCCTGAGCGTCTTGGTCCGTGTTCTCGAATCAGCGCTTTGAGCGTTTGGGTTACCTCGCGTCGCATAGCTTCTAAAGCATTATTTGCCATCATCATCAACACCTTTCATGGCTTTATTTTATCACATATTTGCTAAAGCTTTTCAATATTATCAAGTGGTACCTTAATATTGACAGAAAGCGCCTCATTTAGTACAATAATTTTGTTTTCATACAATGAAAAGTGTTATGCCAAAGTCGGGGCGACCCGATGACGGAAAGCCAGGGGTCTCTGATGAGATAGCCGGTTGCCATTGTACGGTGTGCAATGGATTTTATTTTTTTAGGGTATTATCACTTTTTATATAATGGGGTGGGAATTATGAATTCTAAAGGTGTATCATTGGTTGAATTATTGATTGTTATTGTCCTACTTAGCATTGTTGCCTCAATAAGTATTTTTGCGGTTGGTCAAATTGTGAACAATACACAAATGCAAAGCATTGAAGCAAACCTTATTCGATTAGAAGACTCAGTAAGACTTTTCAGACTATCCGAAAATGATTTTAGCGAAGATCATAGAGCTTCTGAAGCTATCCCAGATAGCGGGCCAATTTCGAATGAAGCTTGGGAGGCTTATGGACAAGAGGTTTTGGGTGATTACGTTGAAAGCTGGCCAACATTACCAAACAGTGGGATCTTTAGCTATCGTTATCGAGACGATGCCACCAATCCAAGTAATCCAGGGTTTGCACAAACCATTGATCGACTACACCAAATTACATTGAATGCACTTGATGATGATTCATATGAAGATAGTATGCGCGATGCGCTATTTAACGGCATAACGCCCCCAAGTAACGGACATTTTTTGATGATTCGATTTAATGAAGATGACGAAGGTGATGAAGATTTTATTGAAACAGCAACATTTTTGTTAGAAAACACAGAGTATCAAATCATCTTTAGATGGGTAACTGCCAACGACAATGCACAAAATAATATTTGGATTTATTTAGATTAGCGATGCATATATTTCGGCATGATGCCTCCATTGTGGGTTAAATCATGTGCCTTCTTTAGGCTATATGGTACAATAAATAGGATTTTATAATTAATAATACTAGTAAATGCGGTGAAGTCATGATTTCTATCATCAATCCAAAAATGTTCGTACACGATTTATGTACCTGGTATCGTGCGAATAAACGTGATTTAGTTTTTCGTCATGAACGTGATCCTTATAAAATTTTCATCAGTGAAATGATGCTCCAACAAACCCAGGTTGTGACCATGTTGCCCTATTATGAACGGTTCATTAACGCTTTTCCGAATGTTCAAAGCCTTGCTGAGGCGGACTTTTCACAGGTGTTAAAGCTTTGGGAAGGGTTAGGGTATTACCGCAGGGCGCGTTATGTTCATGAGACGGCTAAGATGATTGTTGAAGTGCATCATGGGGTTTTTCCAAGCGATTTAGCATCGATTCGAGCGCTTAAAGGGGTTGGGCGCTACACAGCGGGTGCGATCCATTCCATTGCCTTTGATGAACCAACGCCTGCGGTTGATGGCAATGTGCTTCGTGTTGTCAGCCGTTTAACACGGATGCGCGAGGCAATCGATGAAACAAAAACGGTTCGCAAAATTGAAACGTTACTAGCATCGTGGATAACGTATGATACCCCTTCAGACTTTACCCAAGCGATGATGGAACTCGGTGCGCTTGTTTGTAAAAAACAACCACTTTGTGCATCCTGTCCTGTAAGCAATCACTGTGAAGCTTATAAACATGAAGACGTTGTAGCGTATCCAGTGCAAGGAAAAAGACTTGAAAAGACAGTTGAGCACTATCACGTCTTCGCTGTTTATGATAGCAATCATCACTACTTGTTAAGAAAGCGTCCCGATAATGGTTTGCTTGCGAACATGTTGGAGTTTCCGCAATACTTAACCGATTCATTGGATCACGCGAAAGCGGCTTTTAACGATGCATATGGCAATTTATGTGAAACCGTCGAACGGACGTTTACTGTGAAGCATACGTTTACGCATAAAGATTGGGTGATGAACGTTCATGTTTGTAAAACCACCCGCTCATCTAGTGCGTTTCAAGCACTTGATAAGCTCCGTGATGCGATGAGTCGTGCGCATTTAAAAATTGCACGCAAGCTTTAAAGCAATGTTTTAAGCCTTCCGTATTATCATGACGGAGGTGACACAATGTTTTTAATTAAAGAGATGCCAGGCAGTGAGCGTCCGCGTGAACGGTTTATACATCACGGGAAAGAAGCGGTTTCAACGCCAGAGCTCATCGCAATCATATTAAGGACAGGAAGGCATAAGCAATCTGTGGTGGATTTAGCCCGTGCACTATATTATGAGTATGAGTCGTTAAAAGCGCTTAATCAATTGAGTGTCAGTGAGTTAACCAAAACCCCTGGGGTTGGGAGTGCGAAAGCGGTTCAATTGCTTGCAGCGTTAGAACTTGGCAAACGGCTTTATGAAGAAAACTTTCCGCCGTCGATGGCACTTAATGCACCTGAAGCCGTTTATGATTATATGCGCGCGGATTTAGAAATGCTTACGCAAGAAATGTTTTACGCACTCTATTTAGACACTAAGGGAAAGCTCATTAAAAAAGAACGCATCTTTATCGGTTCATTAAACAGTGCAGTGGTTCACCCACGGGAAGTCTTTAAGTTCGCCGTTGTGTTATCCGCTGCGACGATTATCATTGTGCACAATCACCCCTCAGGTGATCCAACGCCTTCTCGCAGTGATGAGCGTGTCACGAAAACAATGGTTGATACGGGGCGATTGATGGACATTGAATTGCTTGATCATATCATTATTGGCAAAGGACGCTATTATTCCTTTAAAGAACACAACCATTTTTAGTTTACAAATTGGGAATTTATGTTATAATGTTTTAGGCGTAATCTATGGATTGTGCTTGACAAAACAAAAACAATCCACTATAATTACAACGCTCAGCAGCATACCGCTCAGAAGAGGTCTTCAAGCATAGTCACCTCAATGGCGAGTCTTAATCTATGAGGAGGTGCTCAAAGCATGTACGCAGTGATCGAAACAGGAGGCAAACAACAACGTGTGCACCAAGGTGCAGAAATCTTTGTTGAAAAACTCGATGTCAACGAAGGCGACACGGTTACCATTGATAAAGTGTTGCTCGTTGGTGGGAAAGAAACGCGCGTCGGGAATCCCTACGTGAAAAATGCATCGGTTGAGGCGAAAGTCGTTAAACATGGTAAACAAAAGAAAATTACCGTGTTCAAGTTCAAAGCAAAAAAGAACTATCGACGTAAACAAGGCCATAGACAACCATACACAAAACTTGAAATTGTAAACATTAACGCGTAAAACGCGACATTCAAACACGAAATATCGGAGGTGACCAACCATGTTGTTAAACATTCAAATGCTTATTTGTACGGCATCGAAAAAGGGTGTCGGGTCGACCAAAAACGGTCGTGATTCAGAATCAAAACGCCTTGGCGCAAAGCTTTCTGATGGACAAACATGCAAAGCAGGCGCAATAATCTTCCGTCAACGCGGAACGAAAATTCATCCTGGCATGAATGTCGGTATTGGTGGCGACGATACGCTATTTAGTAAAATTGACGGCGTTGTCCGCTATGAAAGAATCGGTAGAGATCGTAAACGCGCATCTGTCTATCCCGAATAATAGAAATGGCGAACCAAGAAGGTTTGCCATTTTTTTTTGACGCGTGTATAATAAGGCGTGAAATCATGCGAACAGGATGAAGCCAATGATTAGAAAAGCTGACGTTAAAGACCTTGATCGATTAGACGCATTAAGTGTTCAGGTTGTGAAGGATATGGAAGCGAAGCACATTACGCAGTGGCGTAAAGATTATCCTCGCAAAGTGCATTTTGAAGCCGACATCGCACGCGATGCTTTATATGTATGCACGGTTGAAGGCGAAATCGCTGGGGTCATGGCGTATTATGAAGAAAATGATGCGCCGTATCGTGACATAACATGGCTGCGTCATAAAAGTATGGTCATCCATAGAATTTTTACAGACACGCGTTTTCAGCGCATGGGCATTGCGGCTGAAATGATTTATTACGCAATCGATTACGCCGCGAAAAATGGTTATGAATCGATAAAGATTGATACGCATCCAAGCAATTACCGGATGCGAGCCTTTTTGAAAAAACACCAGTTTCAAGAGCTTGACTATATTCCAAGCATGCACCGCATTGGTTATGAACGCTTAATAGAACAAGGACGCATGCAGCGCATTGTTATTTTAGGAAGCAGTGGTACTGGTAAAACGACCCTTGCAAAAATGCTTGGAAAAAAGCTGCGGCTTCCGTACTTACATTTAGATACAGTCTATTGGGATAAAAACTGGACCTCAATTGGTAAGGAAGCGTTCACGCGAAAGGTAAGAGATTTCATTAAGTCGCATCCGAAGTTTGTGATTGATGGAAATTATGCAAATAATGAAACGTTTATGGAACGCTTGATGATTGCCGATACGATTATTTTGCTTGAGTATTCACGGCAAGACAGTCTACAAGGTATCATCGCACGGGAAGCGGAATATAAGCATCGTTATCGCAGCGATATGGCAGAAGGCTGCATTGAAGAAATTGATCAAGCGTTTTTGCATTATGTTTACGGTTTTGCGGCAAAGCGTCGTAAAATGCAAGCGGTGATGCAATCGATGCGTGGCAAAAAGCACATTTTGCGTTTTAAAGACCGGTCGTCTTTGATGACGTGGTTTGCGAGACTTTAGGAGGAAAACAATGTTTGTCGATTTAGTTAAAATCAAAGCAATTAGTGGAAAAGGCGGCGATGGCATGGTCGCCTTTCGCCGTGAAAAATATGTGCCAAAGGGTGGTCCTGCAGGCGGCGATGGTGGCCGCGGGGGTCATGTGGTTTTTGAAGGTGATGAAGGCTTAAGCACATTGCTTGATTTACGGTACCGCAAACAGTTAAAAGCGGATGATGGCGAACATGGAAAAAGCAAAAAGATGCACGGGAAAACGGGCGAAGACATGGTTATTCGTGTGCCGGTAGGGACGACGGTTTTTGATGGAGAGTCCGATCAAGTGCTCGCTGACATTACCACGCACAAGCAACGCGCGATTGTGTTAAAAGGTGGCCGCGGAGGCCGCGGCAATGTCCGCTTTACCACAAGCCGTAACACCGCACCTGAAATTGCTGAAAAAGGCGAACCAGGGCAAACGCTTGATTTAAGACTTGAACTTAAGTTGCTAGCTGATGTTGGGTTAATCGGTATGCCGAGTGTTGGAAAAAGCACGCTCATTAGTGTAATTTCTAAAAGCCGCCCCAAAATTGCGGCGTATCACTTTACGACAACGGTGCCGAATCTTGGGGTTGTAGGGACGCGCGATCAACGCAGTTTCGTTGCCGCAGATTTACCAGGTCTTATCGAAGGCGCTGCAAAGGGCCAAGGCCTTGGCCTCACGTTTTTGCGTCATATTGAACGGACGCGTGTTATTTTACATATCGTTGATATGGGCGCTTTTGAAGGCCGCGACCCTTATGAAGATTATCGTGCGATTGAACGTGAGTTGGTCAGTTATGATCAACACTTAGAAAAACGTCCAAAGATTATTGTGGCCAATAAAATGGACATTCCTGGCGCACATGAAAACCTTGAACGGTTTAAAGCGCACTATACTGGGGACCATGAAATTATTCCCATTAGCGCCGCAACCCGCGAAAATATTGAAAAATTGCTGTTAAAAACCGCGGATCTGTTAGAAACGGTTCCACCAACGCCACTTTATGGTGAAGACCGCTTTGCGGACCGGGTTGAATATACGTTTGAACCAGATGCACCCCCGTTTACCATTGAACGCGGGAGTGACGGGGTTTATGAAGTGCATGGTGAGCGCTTAAGAAGGCTATTCGATATGACAGATTTTAGTAAAGATCAGTCGGTTATGCGCTTTGCAAGGCAGTTAAGACGCCTTGGCGTTGATGATGCCTTGCGTGAAAAAGGTGTCCAAAACGGGGATACCGTTCGTATATTTGATTATGCATTTGAGTTTGTGGATTAATAGTTTTTATGCGAAATATATAAGAATCTATTGTAAAAGGCGGCCCACTTGGCTGCCTTATGTTTTTGAAGGATTAACCGCTTGTGCGTGTTTTGCGGTTGTTGTATAATGGTGTCATTGAAAGGATGTGAGCCGGATGGATCAAGACAGTGCGATTAAACATCAAATTAAAGAGGCGATTTATACATCGTCACCTAAGGAATTACAAGAAACCTTATCGTCATACCATCCTTCTGATGTTGCCGATGTTTTTTTGGTTGTGGATGAAGAACGGCGTGAATATATGCTGATGGCTTTGAACTTTCATGTCATTGGCGGGGTGTTAGAATATTTAGAAGCGCGGGTTGCTGCGCGTACTTTAAATAAAATAGATGCTGAAAAAGCTGCGCATGTTTTAGAAGCAATTGAACCAGATAATGCTGCGCATATTGTGAAATATTTATCCAGCACGCAACGAAAACACATT
Organism: Mollicutes bacterium; assembly: GCA_003559235.1. GTDB lineage: Bacteria > Bacillota_I > Bacilli_A > Izemoplasmatales > Izemoplasmataceae > PWME01. Next base: position 7,560 of record PWME01000208.1, read on the forward strand.
TTGTCGTATGTTGATGAACGATTGGCTGAGACCCTACAAACCTTAAGCAAGTATAAGCGTGGAACTGCAGGGTATTTAATGACCTCACAATGCGTCACCTTAAGTAAGGACGCAACCGCGAAAGAAGCGTTAGAAATTTTAGAATCATCACCAAAACAGCCGATGACACCGTTAAGACTATTTGTGGTCGATGAGAAACGGTTTTTGGATGGTGTCATCGATTTAAATCGTCTGTTGGCTGCTGAACCAGATGCGTTGATAGATGATATTATGCATCCGGATGCGATTGCTGTGGATGAACATGATAGTGCGATTAAAGCCGCCCGCACCATGCAAAACTATGAACTAAGGTTATTGCCTGTTGTGAATGCACGTCATCAACTGCAAGGAGTTGTGACGCTTGATGATGCGGCAACCGTCTTGGCCGATAAAAGCGCTGTTGCGTATTTAAAAACCGCAGGGGTTACGAGTATTAACGCTGCCGCAGGCAATGTTTTAAAGCGCGTTGTGTTGCGTTTGCCGTGGTTGTTAGCACTTTGGTTGCTTGGATTATTTGGGGCATGGATCGTTGGCCGATTCTTTTTTGTGATTGATGAAGCACCAATTGTCGCATTGTTTATGCCCTTTATTTTAGCCGTTGCTTCGGCATCAGGGGTTCAATCCTTAGCGATTACAGCCTCAGGCATTGAACGGGGTGTATTCACGCGGATGTATGCACGAAGACGCCACGTCATTAAAGAAATCGTTATTGGGGTCATCTCCGCGGTTTTTGCGGCTCTATTAAGCGGTTTATTTGTTTTTTTAACACTGGTTATTATGGGCGATACCGCGCAGCTAAGCGATATGGTGATTGCGGTTGGTATTGCCACGGGACTTGCCTTTATTGTTGCAACGGTCATTGGGACCATTATTCCGATGGTATTGCATCAGTTAAAACGTGACATCAGTTATGCCAATAAGCCGTTAATTAGTGCATTGACGGATTTAATGACGATTTTACTCTATTTCAGTTTCTTAACACTGATTGTCGTGTAGGGAGCGATTTATTATGGCAAAAACAGTACTCACAAAACGGAATAAACCCAAAGAGATTAAAAATCTCCTCAAGCATGAAAAGCGTGATAAAATGCTGATTACTAAGCTGAAACGTTATCACCCTTATGACATTGCGACAACGTGGAATCGTTTAACCGACAACGATATAGTTCGTTTGCGAAACTTTAGTGACGCAAAGCGCTTTGCCCGCGTGATTGCGATGTTGCCTCCTGAGGAGGCGCACGCTTA
>PWME01000217.1 GCA_003559235.1 Mollicutes bacterium
AATGGGTTAGTATATTAGGCCATAACGGTAGTGGAAAATCAACGCTCGCAAAACTCATTATTGGCTTGCTTAGACCCAAGAGTGGCGAGATTATTGTTGACGGCATCCCTTTATCCTATGATAGTGTGTATGATATTAGAAAAAAAGTTGGTATTGTATTTCAAAACCCTGATAATCAGTTTGTCGGGGTTACTGTACGTGATGATATTGCTTTTGGACTTGAAAACTTGCGTGTGCCACGTTCAGAAATGATTGAACGGATTGAAACCTTTGCAGGTAAAGTAAATATGCTAGATTTTTTGAATAAAGAACCGCATAACTTATCGGGTGGTCAAAAACAACGCGTTGCGATTGCCGGTATTTTAGCGATGCATACGGATGTCATTATTTTTGATGAAGCGACATCGATGTTAGACCCAGATGGCCGCAAAATGGTGCTTGAATCGATTCAAGCCTTACATAAAGAAGGAACCACAGTCATCACCATTACCCACGACATGCGTGAAGCGGTAAAAAGTGATCGCGTTGTTGTGTTAAAAAACGGTCACGTGTTAAAAGAAGGGCCTTCAAAAACGGTCTTAAATGATCATGAAATCTTAGAAAAATCAAACCTTGAACTGCTGCTCCCGTTGCATGTTATAAAGCGTTTGCGTGAAAAAAATCTAAGCAATGAGCGATTGGAGTCTGTACTATGGGCATTAAGTTTGAACGCGTAAACTTTTATTACGCAAGCGTTGATGATAAGAAATATTTGGCGCTATCGAATATTAATGTTTCCATTAATGAAACGGGAGAACTTATTACATTAATTGGTGAAACAGGCAGTGGAAAAACGACCCTTGCACAACATATGAATGCGTTGTTAACACCAAGCAGTGGTTCAGTCGATATTTTAGGCGTTAAAATTAATCGTGAGAATGTGAAGAAAAAACGTGTTAAATTGAATCCTATTCGTCAAAAAGTTGGCTTGGTATTTCAGTTCCCTGAGTATCAGCTATTTGAAGAAACGGTTGAAAAGGACATAATGTTTGGGCCAAAAAATTTCGGCATTGATGAAGCGACAGCAAAAGAACGTGCCAAAAAGATGATTGAGGTTGTTGGTCTTGATGAGAGTTATTTATCGCGTAGCCCGTTTAATTTGAGCGGTGGAGAAAAAAAACGGGTATCGATTGCGGGCATATTGGCAATGGAACCTGATATTCTTATTTTAGATGAGCCAACAAGTGGGCTTGATCCACTCGGCCGCAATGCATTGCTTAATGTTTTTAATACTATTCATAAAGAACTTGGGAAAACGGTTATTATTATTACCCATGACATGAACACAGTGCTTGAATTTGCAAGCCGCGTGCTTGTCATGCGCGATAGTTATCTTGTTTATGATGGGAATCCTGTCGAACTTTTTCAAGAAAATAATATCAAAAATTGGAACCTTGATGTCCCAGATATTTTAAAGTTAACCCATGAACTTGAAGCATCCTTATCGATTACATTGCCGTGCATTCCTCGCTCACGTGATGCGTTGCTTGCAATGCTAGAGGAGGCTTTGACATGAAAAACATTGTCATAGGACGCTACATTCCTGGCAAAGGGTTTTTGTATGATATGGACCCACGGACCAAAATCATTGCGCTTGTTATTTTAATGGTAAGTGCGTTTTTAATTAGAGATTTTTCGGTTATGTTAATTGGCGTTTTGGCGATTGTTGTTTTACTTTTGCTCGGCCGTATTAATATTAAACGTGTGTATTTAGGCTTGCGGCCATTGATGTTTTTACTTATTTTCACGTTTACCTTTCAGTTGATGTTTAATACCCAAGGGGCGATTGTTTATGATGCAACGCTAGTATTTTCATGGGCTACGATAGCACTTGCTATCGCAATTGGTGTATTTTGGTTTTATACGAAACGTTATATTCCATTTAAATTACTCTATTTTTTGCTTGCAGTATATGGTGTTTTTAGCGTTTTTGCATCGCTAGAGCTCGGACCAACGCTTAGTACACGGGATTTTGCCATTCACGAACAAGGCTTAGAAACGGCGTTTTTCATTATGATGCGTCTCATTATCATTGTGACATTATCAACGATTCTAACGATTACGACTAAGCCAACGGACTTAAATTTAGGGCTCGAAAGTGTGTTAAAGCCTTTTAAAGTATTGCGGTTAAATACAGAGGAAATGGCAATGATTATTGCGATCAGTCTTCGTTATATTCCGACGTTGCTTGATGAAGCGAATAAAATCATGATGGCGCAAGCAAGCCGTGGTGCAGATTTTACTGAAGGCAAACTAAAAGATAAAGTTGGACAAATTGTGTCCTTGCTTGTGCCGATGTTTATTATTTCTTTTAAACGGAGTGATGAGTTGGCAAACGCCATGGAAGCACGGTCTTTTGTGCCTGGGGCTGAGAGGACTCGCTTGCATTTACTTAAATGGAAGACAGTCGATACGATGACGATTGTGTCGAGTTTAGTTATTGCGGCCGCGATTATTGTGCACCGGGTGATGGTATGAATGCCAACGCGTTTTTAACGTCGTGGATGCAAGGGGATTACGAGACATTGAAAGCCCATTTGCATGAGGATGTCGCGTGCTTTGGGCTTGGTGAAGGGGCGATGAAAAAGGTCGCTACACTGCGCCTTTTGATGGCGTATAATGTAGAGTGTGTTGAACAAGTCGATGCGTACTTATCTTACTTTGTTGCAACGGTGAAGATTTATAAAAAGGCCATGGTGTTAAAACTACGTTTTGCCGGGGATCAACTGCGTGGACTTTATGCAATGCCTTTGCCGAAGACGCGACGTTTACGCATCGATTTTTCTTATGACGGGTCACTGTATGCAGGATTTCAGCGCCAAAAGCGGCAAAAAACGGTTCAAGGCACCTTAGAAAGTGCTTTAGCGGGTCTTTTTAATGAAACAGTATTTTTGCATGCTGCATCGCGTACGGATGCAGGAGTGCATGCGCGTCATCAAGTCGCCCACTTCGATATTGATAATCCTTTAAAAGTTGATCAAATTAAACGACTCTTAAACGGGATGTTGCCGCGTGATATTCGCGTTGCTTCATGTCAAGAAGTCCCACCGGTTTTTCATGCCCGTTATGATGTGTGCATGAAAACCTATCAATACACACTTGTGCATGAGGATGATGCATTTTTAGCGCATTATGCGCATCAAACCCCTTTGTTTGATTTAACCCGCTTACAGCGGATTTTAAAACAATTTGAAGGGACGCATAATTTTCGTAATCTTGCCAAAGCTGATGCAACTGATACCGTGCGTACCATTCACGCTGTTAAGGCATGGCGTGAGGAGGATAAAACGTTTATTACGTTTGAAGCGAGTGGGTTTTTGCGTCATATGGTAAGAATGATGGTAGCGCGTGCTCTTGAGGATGTTATGAATAACACGAACATGGTTGAAACTGTGCTAAAATATCCAAACCAAGACGTTCCTAAACCACTTGCGCCAAGCAGTGGATTAACGTTAATGCGTATTATCTATTAAGACCATGAAAGCGGTTTTAATATGTTTGAATGTGCGTTATAATGAAAGTAGTTTACCAATAAGGAAGTGAAATCGATGGACCTTAATCAACATCAAGCACTGCTTGACGCACTAAAAGGTGGCGTCATTATGGATGTTGTCGATGAAAAGCAAGCTGAAATTGCCGAGCAAGCTCAGGCTGTATCGGTGATGGCTTTAGAACGTGTCCCTGCTGATTTGCGTAAAGAAGGCGGCGTTGCTAGAATGAGTGATCCCGCACTCATTGAAGCGATTATGAAGCGGGTAAAGATTCCCGTCATGGCAAAAGTACGTATCGGCCACACTTTAGAGGCTCGTATTTTAGAAGCCTTAAAGATTGATATGATTGATGAGAGTGAAGTGCTTACCCCAGCTGATCACAGTGCCCATGTTGATAAAACTACTTTTACAACGCCTTTTGTGTGTGGGGCAAAGGATTTAGCACAGGCTTTACGCCGGATTGAAGAAGGTGCCGCAATGATACGCACCAAAGGTGAGGCTGGCACCGGCGATGTTAGTGAAGCCGTTAAGCATATGCGCGCGATGCAAGCAGACATCAAACGCATACAAGCGATGGACAAGGTGGAAATGAAGCTTTATGCAGAAGAAATCGGGGTTACTTATCAACTTGTAAAAACCGTTAAGGCAAAAGGGAAGTTACCAGTGTTAAATTTTGCGGCTGGTGGCGTAGCCACGCCTGCTGATGCTGCGCTCATGATGGCACTTGGGTGTGATGGTGTCTTTGTTGGTTCTGGTATATTTAAGTCAGCTCACCCAGAAAAAACCGCCAAGGCAATCGTGGAAGCGGTCAAGCATTATGATGATGCACAAAAATTATTGGCGATATCAAAAGGGTTAGGTTCAGCGATGAAAGGCACGTCAGCTCAAGACGTTGAAAGTCGCTATCAAGACCGTTAATTACTGTTGGGACGGAATTTTCCGTCCCCCTTTTTTTATGACTTTTACAAAGGTATTTCGCGAATTTGCGTATTTAAAAAAACGTTGGAATGTGCGATAATGTTTAAGGAAGATAAGGAGTGAACTTCATGAAGCAAACGTTCATCACATTTGAAGGCCCAGAAGGGTCTGGAAAAACATCAGTTATAAAATCCGTCGCGGCCATGTTAAAAGAAGCAGGGCACGACGTTTTAACGACGCGTGAACCTGGTGGCGTTGCCATTGCCGAACAAATCCGTCACGTGATGTTAGATGTCGATAATGAAGCGATGGATGCGAAAACTGAAGCACTGCTTTTCGCGGCGAGCCGCAGACAACATGTTGTTGAAGTAATATTGCCCGCTTTAAAACAAGGAAAAATCGTAATATGTGACCGCTATGTAGACAGTTCACTCGCCTATCAAGGGGTTGGCAGAGGCTTAGGTATTGATACAGTGTTTTCGTTAAATCAGTTTGCAATCGGCGATTGTATGCAAAACTTGACACTATTTATCGATGTACCGCCTACAACTGGTTTAAATCGTGTTCAAACGAATGGTCGTCACATGGATCGTTTAGACTTAGAAAGTTTATCGTTTCATGAACGTGTCTACAAAGGCTACCGTACATTAATCGAGCGGTATCAAGAACGCATTAAGGTAATTGATGGTACACAGTCAATAGATGAGGTTGTTGAAAAGGCTTTGAGTCATATAAGAAGCATTGTTGGGTAAAGGAGTGTCTTTTTATGTTTGAATCGGTGAAAGCAGCACAGCCGAATGTCGTTAAAATGCTTGAAAATAGTATCGCGCGTGATCGTCTTGCGCATGCCATCATTTTTGAAGGCGACAAAGGCACCGGCAAAAAGCAGACGGCGCTTTTTTTTGCGGCGCGCTTACTGTGTGAAAATCCTGGTGAAGCACCGTGTGGTTCATGCACGCATTGTCGACGCATTATCAATGAAACCCATCCCAATGTACGACACATTAGTCCAGCAAAACAACAAATCCTTAAAGATTCTATCAAAGCATTGCAATACGATTTTGAACGTACTGCTGTAGAAAACGGTCCGAAAGTTTATATTATTGACCAAGCCGATACGATGAATCATTATGCGGCCAATGCCTTGCTTAAGTTTTTAGAAGAACCACACCCAGATATATTTGGGGTTTTACTCACCACAAATAAGCAAAATCTATTAAGCACGATTCGCTCCCGTAGCCAAATATTGCGATTTACGAGTGTTCCTAAAAATGCGTTAATCAACACCCTTGAACAAGAAGGTTACGATATAGAACTCACACCAATTGCGGCTGCGTTAACGAACACATTCGACGCAGCAAAAACATTACTTGAAGATGAACAATTCAAACCATTCATTGATGCAGTTTGCGATTTGTATAACGATGCAACGCAAAACCAATCACTGGTTTTAAGCTTTGCCAAAATAACGGAAGATTTATTGCAAAAAAACGACGATTATGTTCGCTTGCTCGATTTAATGATACACTACCAAAAAGACGTTATTTATGGTAAAATGGGACATTATGAAAAGCTAGTTTTTCGCGCGCATAGTGAAACCATAGCGAAAATTGCAGCGATGAAAAGTTTGGCCATGTTAAAAGAAGAATTAGATATGATGCTAACACTGCGCACGCGTTTATCACGTTACATTAATGAACGCCTTGCGTTTGATAACTTAATGGTAACCATGGAAAGAAGGCTAGACCATGAAGCATAAAGTCATCGGCATTCGATTTAAAAAAGCCGGTAAAAAATATTATTTTGATCCACTTGATTTTGACTTTTCCGTAGGTGACAAAGCGGTCGTTGAAACGGTGCGGGGGATTGAAGTTGGCGAAGTCGTTGAAGACGCAAAGATGATTGATGACGAAGCGTTAATCAGCACACTCAAAAGTGTGCTGCGTGTTGCAACGGCAAAAGACATCGAGCAATACAAAAAAAATCAAGCCGATGTGCCGGATGTCTTAAAAACCACTTCGAAATTAATCCGCAAACATGCATTGGAAATGAAGTTGCTCGATGCTGAATATACCTTAGACCGCAGTAAACTCATTATATATTTTACGGCAGAAGGGCGCGTTGATTTTCGCGATTTGGTCAAGGACCTTGCGAACGCGTTCCGCGTACGCATTGAACTAAGACAAGTAGGCGCGCGCGATGGTGCAAAGTTTCTTGGTGGTATTGGCCCGTGTGGCTTATTGCTATGCTGCAACACGTTTTTGGGTGAATTTAACACGGTTTCTATTAAGATGGCAAAAAATCAAAACTTATCTTTAAACCCTGGCAATATTTCAGGGTTATGCGGTAAGTTATTATGTTGTATTCGCTATGAAAACGATACTTATCACGAATACAGGGCGATGTTACCAAAAGAAAACACCGTGGTAAAAACAAAAGATGGCAAAGGAACCGTTATTGCGACCAATGTCATTGATTTATCCGCAAAAGTGATTTTAGAAAACAACAACATTCGTCACTATAATGTGGATGAGCTTGAGACCATCCAAGATGGTTCGAGCCACAATAAAAAAGCATGAGTGGTATCAAAAAGCATGAAGTGGTAAATGATTTACTTGGCTACAATGGCCTGAAAATCATTCAGCGTCCTGATATGTTTAACTTCTCTTTAGATTCAACGTTGTTGGCGGATTTTGCCTTAACGCCGATGAAGGTTAAAACCATTGTCGATTTTGGGACAGGGAACGGGGCAATCCCTTTGTTTTTGTCGTTAAAAACCGATGCGAAAATGATAGGGTTTGAAATTCAAGCCTCTGTTGCCGATATGGCAAAGCGTTCGGTGCAACTGAATAAACTAGAACACCAAATCACCATCATTCAAGCTGATATTAAAGATGTTGCAGACTACGTGAAAACCAACCATGTCGATTTGGTAACATGTAACCCGCCGTTTTTTAAATACAAAGCCGGCGCAAACATTAATGAAAGCACCTTTAAAACAATCGCTAGACACGAAGTGGCAATCACGTTAGAAACCATTGTATCCATGGCACGCATGGTGCTTAACAACAAAGGAAGATTTGTGCTTGTACACCGCGCTGAACGGTTAGAAGAAGTGGTTACTGTGTTAGAAAAACACCGTTTTGCATTAAAGAGAATGCGTTTTGTGCATCCGCGGCACAATAAAGAGGCAAATATGGTGTTAATTGATGCGATGAAAGAAGGCGGGAAGGGACTGCGGATTCATCCCCCATTAATCGTTCATGAAAACGGTGGGTATTCCGATGAAGTCAACGCGATTTTCCGCTACGGAAGTACGTGATTCTATGGACATACAACGAAGTTTTAAAGCGAAAAAACCGACACTTTTTTTGGTCGCAACCCCGATTGGCAATCTTAGCGACATAAGCGAACGTGCCGTTGAGACATTGCAATCCGTTGCGGCTGTTTTCGCAGAAGATACCCGTGTAAGTGGACCGCTCCTCAGCCACTTTAATGTGAACACATCACTTTATAGTTTGCATGCGCATAACGAATCCCGCAAACGTTCGCATGTGCTAAACTATTTACATAATGGCGAAGACATCGCCTATATAACAGACGCAGGAACCCCACTTTTAAGCGATCCTGGGTCATCGATTGTGCGCGCTGTGATTGATGCAGGCTATTACGTTGTCGCAATCCCCGGTGCGAATGCTGCGGTTACAGCATTAACAGTGTCTGGATTGATGCCACATCCATTCATGTTTTACGGCTTTTTGCCAACGAAAGCGGGGGCGCGTGAAAAAACATTGCATCACCTTGCATCGTTAACATGCACACTCGTTTTTTATGAAACCCCGAATCGTATGAAGACAACGCTTGCCCATATGTATCAAATATTTGGTGAACGTGATGTCTCCATCGCACGAGAAATTACCAAACAATATGAAACCGTTTATCGCTTTAAACTATCTGAATATAATACTTTAGAGTCTATGAAAGGTGAAGCGGTGTTGATCGTCTCAGGCGCCGATGAACCACCCTATGATACTGAAGATGCTTTAACCCATGTGACGTTATTGATGGAAGATGGGTTAAGTGAAAAAGAAGCCATAAAAATTGCAGCAAAGGCAAGAAACGTGCCTAAAAACACCATTTATATGATGGTGCAAAACCATAAAAATATGACGAAAGATTCATCTGAGGAGTGAAAACATGGCCAAAACCTATTATGTAACAACACCGATTTATTATCCTAGTGGAAAACTGCATATTGGCAACACATATACAACCGTATTATGCGATATGCTAAAGCGCTATAAAGCGTTACGGGGCTACGATACATATTATTTGACTGGGATGGATGAACACGGGAAAAAAATCGAAACCGTTGCACGGGAACGTGGCATTGAGCCTGAGGCGCATGTTGATGAAATGGCAACACAAACCAAAGCACTTTGGGATCAGATGAGAATATCGTATGACGATTTTATTCGAACCACAGAAAAACGGCATAAGAGTGTTGTCCAAAAAAACTTTGAAACGTTGCTTGCACAAGGGGATATTTATCTTGGTACTTATAAAGGCCATTATTGTATGCCGTGTGAGTCGTTTTATACTGAAAACCAACTGGGCGAAAACAATACTTGTCCAGATTGCGGGCGAGAAACAACCCGATTAGAAGAAGAAAGCTATTTCTTTAAGTTAAGTAAGTACCAAAAACGCTTGCTGGCGTACATCGAAGAAAACCCAGATTTTATTACCCCTGAAACGCGTAAAAATGAAGTGATTGCCTTTATCAAACAAGGGTTGAATGATTTGAGTGTTTCAAGGACGACATTTGATTGGGGTATTAAAGTTGTATCGAATCCGAAGCATGTTGTCTATGTCTGGATTGATGCATTATCCAATTATATAAGTGCATTAGGGTATGGTACTGAAGATGACGGTTTGTTTAAAAAATACTGGCATGGCGATGAAGTGGTTCATGTTATTGGAAAAGATATTTTACGTTTCCATGCGATTTATTGGCCGATTATTTTAATGGCACTTGATATTCCGATTACCTTTAAATTACACGCCCACGGTTTTTATATGATGAAAGATGGGAAAATGAGTAAATCTAAAGGCGGCGTGATTTATCCCGATACGGTTTTAAAACGTTACGGACTTGATGAACTACGGTATTTCTTGTTGCGTGAGTTACCGTATGGTGGCGATGGGGTTTATAGCCCCGAAGCATTCGTTGAAAGAATCAATTTTGATTTAGCAAACGATTTTGGAAACTTGTTAAACCGTACGGTATCGATGATTAATCAATATTTTGGTGGAACGATTAGCCAAAATAACGACGGCGCGACAGACTTTGATAATGAATTATTGGCAACCATTACAGATGTTATTCGACAATACAAAACGCACATGAATGGGTTAAGAGTATCGTCGGCGATTCAAGAAGTGTGGCGTTTGATTGGGCGCACCAACAAATATATTGATGAAACCACACCATGGCTGCTTGCTAAAGATGCAAATGCGCGGGCAAAACTTGAAAACGTGCTGTATCATCTTGCAGAAAGCTTACGACATATTGGTGTTTTACTCATTCCGATATTAATTGAGGCAGCCCCTAAACTGTTTGAACAGCTCAATATTGACGAAACGGTTCAAACATGGGAATCGTTAACCTTTGGGTCAAAAACTACCTACACAGTGACCGATAAACCAGTGCCTCTTTTTCCGCGCTTACAGGTTGAAAAAGAAGTTCAGTTACTTAAAGAAATTATTCGTGGGAAAGCAAGTGTTGATGCATCAGGTAAAAAACAGACGAAAAAAACCGCTGAAACCTTACCAGAGGTATCCATTGAGGATTTCTTCAAACTTGATTTACGGGTTGGAAAAATTACAGCGTGTAAAAAACACCCTGATGCAGACAAATTACTAGTATCTACCGTTGATATTGGTGAGGGTGAACGCCAAATCGTATCAGGCGTTGCCGCGCATTACACCCCAGAATCACTTGTTGGGAAGAAGGTTGTCGTTGTTGTTAATCTCAAGCCAGCATCATTGCGTGGTGTAAAAAGTGAAGGCATGTTACTGGCGGGATCGAACCAAGACCAACTCGAAATTATAACGTTAGACAACTTAAAACCAGGCGATAAGGTAAAATAGCGAAAAGCGCATCTAAATGGTTTGACATTTCTCCTTTGATAAAGTATCATAATCTTTGGTACATTTTCAAACACTCCATTTAGCCCGCATTGAAAATTATGAGGAGGCTATACTGCTATGAAAACAACCATGGCAAATGCAAATACGGTGGAACGCAAATGGTATATTATTGATGCTAAAGAGCAGCGTCTTGGTCGTCTGTCTACTGAAGCTGCGACGTTGTTAAGAGGTAAACATAAGCCATCGTTCACACCACACGTAGACTGTGGAGACTACGTCATCGTCATTAACGCAGAAGCAATTGAATTGACTGGCAAAAAATGGGCACAAAAAACGTATTATCGTCACTCGCAATACCCTGGAGGACTGACTGCAATCATCGCAAACGACATGAATAAAAAACATCCTGAGCGTATGATTGAAATGGCCGTTAAGGGTATGCTTCCGAAAGGCAGACTCGGAAGACAAATGGGCAAAAAGTTGTTTGTATACGCGGGAGAAAAACATCCGCATCAAGCACAACAACCTGAAACGTACACACTGAAAGGTTAGGAGGAATACACGCATGGCAAAAGAAGTTATTTATCGGGGAACCGGTCGGAGAAAAAGTGCGGTCGCCCGCGTCATTTTGACACCGGGTACTGGTACATTTACCGTTAACGGAAGACCTTTTGAACAATACATCGTGTCCGCCTCAACACGCCTGGATGTGACACAGCCCTTAGATTTGACGGATAACCGCAGCACATTTGATATTCAAGTAAATGTGTATGGTGGGGGCGCAAGTGGTCAAGCCGGTGCCATTCGGCACGGGATTACCCGCGCATTACTTGATGTCAATCCAGACCTTCGTACGAAGTTGAAGGCAGCTGGACTTATTACACGTGACCCACGCGCGAAAGAGCGTAAGAAATACGGTTTGAGAAAAGCCCGTCGTGCTCCACAATTCAGCAAGCGTTAAAAACGAACGAAAAGCGCATGGTCCACTGTGCGCTTTTTTCATGCTTTTTCATGGAAAAGGCGTGAAAAAAGGTTAAACTCGTACTATAATGTGATTAGCATGAGGAGGAGAAAACTATGAGTGTACGTGTACGATACGCACCAAGTCCAACAGGACATTTACATATTGGGAATGCGCGCACCGCATTGTTTAATTATTTGTTTGCAAAAAAACATCAAGGTGCGTTTATCATAAGAATTGAGGATACCGATGTAAAACGCAACGTTGAAACAGGCATCGACAATCAGTTATCGTTGTTAAAGTGGCTTGGGATTGATTGGGATGAATCGATTGACCGCGAAGGTGAATACGGTCCTTATCGCCAACTTGAGCGCTTAGCACTGTATCAAGATTATGCCCAACAGCTTTTGGATCGCGGGTTAGCGTATAAGTGCTATTGCAGTTCAGAAGCGCTTGAGGCGGAGCGTGAAGCGCTTAAAGCAAAAGGTGATGATAAGCTCCACTATTCAAGAAAGTGTTTGCACGCACCTGATCAAGACGCCCCACACACGATTCGGTTCAAGGTGCCCGATGACGTTGCATATACCTTTGATGATGTGGTCAAAGGGTCAGTCACATTCCAAAGCGAAGCGGTTGGTGATTGGGTTATTTTAAAGCGCAATGGCATTCCGACCTATAATTTTGCCTGTGCAGTTGATGATCATCACATGGCGATTTCTCATGTTTTACGCGGTGAAGATCACATAACCAACACCCCAAGGCAGCTGATGATTTTTGATGCATTCAATTGGGAACGACCCCAATACGGTCACATGACATTAATCGTCAATGAACATGGAAAGAAACTTTCCAAACGCGATGAGACGATTATTCAATTTATCGAACAATATAAAAACCTCGGGTTTTTGCCTGAAGCATTGTTTAACTTCATCGCTTTACTCGGGTTTAGTCCACAGTCAAAAGAAGAGGTATTATCGCGCGAAGCGATTATCAATTTATTTGATGAAAACAGACTTTCATCATCCCCCGCCACTTTTGATAAAGACAAATTAGCCTTCATCAATAACCGCCACCTGAAATCAAAATCATTAACAGCGATTATGGCGTTATGCCTGCCATACTTAAAAGCTGAAAATATCGCGCAACATGAGGATACATCATACATTGAGAGTTTGGTTGGAGTGTTCCAAGACCGTCTTGTCTATGGTGCCCAAATTGTGGATCTATACCACGATTTCTTTGACGAAGCATTCGAACTCGACCAAGAAGCCCTTGATTTCTTGCATTCTGATGAGGGGATTGTTGCATTGCTTAAGCATGTACGCGATGCCATTAAAGAGACTGATACTTTCGACGCTGATACGTTAAAACACATCATTAAATCAAGTGGTAAAGCGACTGGTATGAAAGGCAAAATGCTCTTTATGCCAGTAAGAATTGCAGTCTCCGCAAAACAACATGGACCAGACTTGCCTAAAATGATGCACTTACTTGGCAAAGACCGTTTAATTGATCGAATTAATGCAACCTTAAATGCGATTGCTTAAGGGGGCACGACAAAAAGATTTGCAATTTTGAAATAAACACGATATAATCGGGCTATATTAAAAGAGAAGGAGATTTTCGATTTACATGACAGGTACTGTTAAATGGTTCAACTCTGAAAAAGGTTATGGTTTCATAACCACTGATGAAGGACAAGACATTTTTGTTCATTACAGTGCGATTAACGCGGAAGGGTTCAAAACCTTAAATGAAGGTGACCAAGTCGAATTCGAAGTACAAGAAGGCGACAGAGGACCCCAAGCTGCAAACGTAGAAAAGCTTTAATGAACGCAAAAAGCAGGTTTCGGCCTGTTTTTTTCTGCCTTTATAACCCTTCATTTCAACGGGTTTTATGGTATAATGATGTCGATTAAAGAGATTAAGGTGAGAGGCATGAAAATATACAATACATTGAACAAAACACTCGAAACGTTTGACCCTATTCACGAAAACACTGTGAACATGTATGTTTGCGGTCCTACCGTGTATAACTATATTCACGTTGGTAATGCACGGCCAGTCATTTTTTTTGATGTGGTAAGAAGATTTTTTGAGTACCTTGGTTTTACGGTCAATTTCGTATCGAACTTTACCGATGTCGACGATAAAATTATTACAAAAGCGATTGAGGATGAAACCGATGAACGCACGATTGCAGAAAAATTTATTGAAGCATTTTATCGTGATGTCGAACGCGTTGGGAGCTCAACGAAATATTTAGCACCCCGTGTTACCAAATATATGAGTGCGATTATTGATTATATTGATCAATTGATTCAAGAAGATTTTGCTTATGCAGTTGACGGTGATGTCTATTTTCGCGTCACAAAAGTTGACGATTATGGTGTGCTATCGGGTCGAAAAATTAAAGATCTTGAATCAGGCGCACGCGTTGAAGTAAACAAGAAAAAAGAAAATCCGCTTGATTTCACATTATGGAAAAGTACTACCGAAGGGATTAAATATCCTTCTCCTTGGGGTGAAGGGCGTCCGGGGTGGCATACTGAATGTGTGGCGATGATACACGATATCTTTGGTGGAAAAATAGATATTCATGGTGGCGGTGCGGATTTAATGTTTCCCCATCATGAGAATGAAATTGCGCAAAATCGCGCGTTTCATCAGCATCATTTAGCGAATTATTGGATGCATAATGGTCATTTGCATGTCAATGAACAAAAAATGTCAAAAAGCGAAGGCAATGTTGATTTGGTCAAAGACCTTGATGGCGATTTAATGGGCTTTCGGTTGTTTACACTTGGCACCCATTACCGTGCACCAATCAGTTACAGCGATGAAATTCTTGAGTCTTATGTTAATGAATGGGAAAAGTTAAAACGTGTTTATACCCAAGCTTTTTATGCATTGGATTTGGCAGAGCGTCTTGATGAAGATCTTGTAAAGTTTACGGCATTAGAGACGATTCGTGAGGATTTTGTTCAAGCAATGCGTGATGATTTTAATACGGCGAACGCTATAACAGAACTTCGAGAGCTTGCGAAGTTTACCAATCGTGCCATTCGCAAAACCGATGGCTATGATGCCTTGCGCGCTGCGATTGATTTATTTAATACCATGTTTACCATCTTAGGGTTAAAAGTTGATGTCAAACGCATGAGCAAAGATACTAGAGCATTGTATATGGCATGGACAGACGCTAGAAAAAATAAGGACTTTGAAAAGGCTGACCGTCTTCGTGAAACCTTACAAAACCGCGGAGTTTTGGCGTAATGGAACTGTCTGCACAAATGCTTGCTTATTTAGGCGATGCCGTTTTTGAACTGTATGTTCGAAAGCATTTGCTTAATCAAGGTATCCGCGGTTCAGGCAGATTGCATGAAGCGGTTGTTGCTTACACGAGTGCATCGGGTCAATCCGCGTGCTTAAGTCGTATTGAACCTTTGCTAAGCGAAGAAGAACATCACATCATTAGACGTGGCCGCAATGGAACTTTATCAAAAAAGCCACGTAATGAGTCGCTTGCATTGCAACGGCGTGCAAGTGCACTTGAAACTTTATTTGGGTATTTATATTTGCATAAGAAGGACAAACGCATTGATACGTTAATGCATGTTGCCCTTGAAATAGCTTGATGCAAAAAAGACGGGAATGTTTCAACCCGCCTTTTTCTTAAAAGCATGCTACAATGAAAACGAGGTGCGCGATGCCAACACAAATTTATGGAAAAAATCCAGTGATTGAGGCTTTGAATGCAGGAAGAAAAGTGCATAAGTTGATGGTTTCTGATACCATTAAAGATGCTTTTTTGGTGCCATTTCAAAACGAAGGTGTATCAATCAATCGGATGCCAAAGCGTGCGATGGATGCGTTGGTTACTGAAAACCATCAAGGCGTTATTGCGATGGTGGATGATTATGCTACAGTATCCTTAGAGGCAACCCTTAAAAAACCCGGACGAAAACGGTATATTATGTTAGACAATATAGAAGATCCACACAACTTGGGTGCGGTGTTACGCAATGCGGATGCGTTTGGTGTTTGTGCGGTCATTATTCCAAAACATCGTAGCGTTTCGGTTACCCCTACGGTGGTTAAAGTGTCAGCGGGTGCGGTTGAGCATGTTGATGTTGTGACGGTTACCAATTTAACCAATACGATTGAAACATTGAAAAAGCATAATGTTTGGGTCGTTGGGACAGCAGCTGAAGCGGAACAAGACTTGCGCGCTATACGCACCGATACGGATTTATGTATTGTCTTTGGAAGTGAGAAAAAAGGCTTGGGTTCTCGTGTAAAAAGTGCGTGTGATTACTTAGTACGCATTCCAATGCAAGGGGCGATCAACAGCTTGAATGTCAGTGTCAGTAGTGGCATTGTCTTATATAGCATTCAACACGAAAGCAGGTGAGGTTGTGCAATCACTTTGGGGTCTTAACGATTATGAGATCATTATGATGGTTCAATCGGGGGATGAAGACGCATTTGAGCTTATGGTAAAAAAATATGAACGTCTTATTGCGAAAATCATTCACCAATACAACTTGAGTTATCGATTTGATGATCTTTACCAAGAAGGCCTTATGGTATTGCACCGCTCAATATTAAAGTTTGATGCGTCATACAATAAAACTTTTACACGATATTTTGAAATGAACTTAAGGCGCGTTTACATGACCTTTATTGACACGATGAAGCATCGTGCGCATGTGCGACATCTTTATCATAATGAGATTCGCAACAACGTCCATCGCATTCGAGAAAACAGTGTGTATTATCCATTACACCTCGAAGAGATAAAAAAAGCTTTGACACCACTTGAATATCGTGTTTATATATTAAGGGAAGTACGTGCGATTGCGGCAGAGGTCATTGCAGAAAAACTTTGCTTGTCGACGAAAACCGTCTACAATGCGACGCATCGCGCCAAAGCGAAGATTCGCACCGCCCTTGCAGGGTAATTTCTTGACAAATGCGGTGGTTTTTGCTAAATTATATATTTGCAAGGTTGTGATTGCATGCGGAAAAAAGTTATACTCATCTGCACACTCTGCCTGTCGAGAAACTATTCAGTTACGAGACACAAAGATGAATCTGAACGGCTTGCAACAAAAAAGTATTGCAAGCAATGTAAAAAACACACGATACATAAAGAAAGCAAATAGGAGCGTGTTACCATGGATAACAAAGACAATAAAGAGAAAAAAACGAGTCGCGTCATTCAAATATTAAAAACAGAATATCCTTTTGAAGGTATTTTGCTTGGTGCTTTAGGGATTGTCGTCCTCGTCTTAGGTGTCTACATTTTTGAAGGTCAAGTACTCGCAATTCGTTGGACCGATTTATTCCTATTCTCAACACAACTTAGAATTCAAATCTTTGCCGTTGCCATTATGGTGATTGGCATTGGGGCTATTTATCTTGCCTTCTCACCATTCTTACTACCAGGATTAAGAGAAATGGGACGCGTTTCTTGGCCAAATCGTAAAACCCTTGGTAATCACGCTGCGCGCGTATTTGGGTTTATGATTTTCCTTGGGCTTATGTTCGTACTATTCGATATGGTTTTCCGTCCGCTCTTCGACTGGTTGGTGTAGATAATGTCAGAACAACTTCCCGAAAAACGCTGGTATGTTGTCCAAACCTATTCGGGTCTTGAAAACTCTGTTAAAATGAATCTTGAACGTCGTATTGAATCGATGCAGATGGAAGACAAAATCTTTCAAGTCATTATTCCTGAAGAAGTACGCTTAGAAAAAAAGAATGACGGTTCTTTAAAAGAAAAAATCGTCAAACTGTATCCTGGATATGTCTTTATAGAGATGATTGTAACGGATAATTCATGGTTTGTGGTACGGAACACGCCCGGTGTTACTGGGTTTCTCGGTTCAAGTGGTGGTGGCACCAAACCAATTCCATTGCCCCCACAAGAAATTGAGCCAATTCTTAAAAAGGCAGGGGTTATGGAAGCCCCATCGATTGATGTTTCGGTAGGGCAAAAGGTACGCGTTGTATCTGGTCCATTTGTAAATCAAACTGGCGTTGTAGACGCGGTTGATTACGAAAAGGGCGAAGTCCGTGTTCTTGTTGAGATGTTTGGACGCTCAACACCCGCCGATTTAAAATTTGATCAAATTGACCCACAATGATAAGGCGTCCATCTTGGAAGCCTTTTTTAACTCGCGGTTTTCCCTTGACACAAGGGGTGCTATCTTATATAATACTTAAGCGTGCTTGAAGCACGTGATTTTAAGAGTGGAAGGATGGGACCGCATCCATTGACCACATCACGAGAAGAGGAGGTAGTATCGTGGCTAAAGAAGTTAAATCGGTCGTCAAACTGCAAATTCCTGCAGGACGCGCAAATCCTGCACCACCGGTTGGTCCAGCACTTGGACAAGCAGGGGTTAATATTCAGGAATTTTGCACAAAATTCAACGACCAAACCAAAGACAAAATGGGTAACATCATTCCAGTTGTCATTACGGTTTATAAAGACCGTTCATTTACCTTCATCACCAAGACACCGCCAGCAGCGGACTTGTTGTTGAAAGCGGCAGGCATTGACAAGGGATCCGGTGTACCGCACAAAGAAAAAGTCGGATCAGTTACCCGCGAACAGCTTAAAGAAATCGCTGAAATCAAAATGCCTGATTTGAATGCGAACGACATTGATGCAGCGATGAATATCATTGCTGGATCCGCGAGAAACATGGGAATCACCATTAAAGACTAACCATTTAGTTGTGAATGCAGCTAATTGTGGGAGGAGATTCCGTTAGACCACATTTAGGAGGAAAGACGCATGGCCAAAACAAAAAAATATAAAATGGCGCTTGAAAAAATCGACACAACAAAGCGTTATCCAGCGCAAGAAGCGATTGACTTACTCAAGTCTAAAGAAGTTAGCTTCGCAAAATTCGACGCAACTGTTGAATGTGCGATTCGCTTAAGTGTCGACCCGAGAAAAGCCGATCAAAACTTACGTGGCGCACTTGTTATGCCACACGGCACCGGACAAACCAAAACGGTTTTAGCGTTCGCAAAAGGCGATAAAGCCAAAGAAGCTGAAGCCGCAGGTGCAGACTTTGTCGGTGATGAAGACATGGTTGAAAAAGTGCTCAAAGGATGGTTAGAGTTCGACAGTGTTGTCGCAACCCCTGACATGATGAGCCAAGTTGGTAAACTCGGACGTACGCTTGGTCCTAAAGGACTTATGCCAAATCCAAAGACTGGAACCGTTACTATGGACATTGGCAAAGCGGTTGAAGAAATCAAAGCTGGAAAAGTTGAATACCGCGTCGATAAAGTTGGCAACATTCATGTCAGCATCGGCAAAGTTTCATTCAGTGCTGAAAAGCTTCTTGATAATTTACGCGTATTATTCGATACTATTGTCAAAATCAAACCAGCCACAGCCAAAGGCGATTACATTCAAAATGTATCCATCGCTTCGACCATGAGCCCTGGCATTAAAATTGACCACGGCACCATATTGAAATAATTAGGAAACAAGAAAATTCCACCTGTCTAAGACTCAGGGGCACATCAGTGCTTAATCATCCTGCCGAGACAAAAGTACTCTATGCATTTAAGCATAGCCGCTTTTGTCGTAAGACAGAGGCGGTTTTTTCACGCATATAACACAGGAGGTGTAACCCCGTGCTTAGAAAAGCAATCGAACGCAAGCAACAAGAAGTCGACGCCCTTGCTGAAAAAATGGAAGCGTCGAACAGTTTCGTTATTCTTGATTACTTAGGATTAAGTGTTGAGGCAGTAACGAAATTGCGGGTTGAATTGTTCAATAACGGATGCGACATGAAAGTTATTAAAAATAACATCATCCGTCGCGCAGCTGAAAAAGCTGGTTATTCTGAATTAACTGAACAATTAACCGGGCCGAATGCTGTTGCATTTTCTCACGAAGACAGTGTTTCTGCCGCGAAAGTCATCTACGAATTCGCGAAAGATTACAAAGATTTAAGCTTGAAAGTCGGTGTCGTTGACGGACAATACATGGATCATGACGGCATCACAACCATCGCCACCATCCCATCGAGAGATGCGTTGTTGACGATGTTCGCAGGCGGTGTCATCCAACACGCGAAAGACTTCGCCATCGCATTACAATTGCACATTGAAAATTTAGAAGAAGCGCAAGACGCCCAATAAGAGGAGGAAATATTATGGCAATCAAAAATGAAGAAATCATTGAAGCGTTGAAAGAGAAAACCTTATTAGAACTCAAAGAATTAGTCGATATGATGAAAGAAACATTCGGTGTTGACCCAAGTGCCGTTGCAGTGGCTGCACCTGGTGCTGCACAAGAAGACGAAGCACCAACAGAAGTCGATGTTGTAATCACTGATGTCGGTGCGAAAAAAATTGGTGTTCTTAAAGCCGTCCGTGAACTTACTGGTTTAGGGCTTAAAGAAGCCAAAGCACTTGTTGACAACATTCCTGCTGCTGTCAAAGAGAAAATTGATCCTGAAGATGCAAAACCGATCAAAGAAAAACTCGAAGAAGCTGGCGCAACTGTCGAACTTAAATAATCAAAAGCATGCATACGTGAAAACCTGAGTGAGAGCTCAGGTTTTTCCGCGTATTTTGGAAAAGAGGTCATACGGCCTATGTCACACTACTTTACAGACCAAAAAGATACAAAGAGTCATCGAAAAACCATTGATTATATTTTTGCGGGCAAACTTTTTTCGTTCGTCACCGATCATGGTGTTTTTTCTAAAGACGCTGTTGATCATGCAACGATAAAGTTGTTGGAAACGGTAAAGATTCCAAAGGGAGCCACGGTCTTAGACCTTGGATGCGGTTATGGTGTTATTGGTATTGTACTTCAAAAAATTTATCAAGCCGCGGTGACGATGAGCGACATTAACATGCGCGCCTTAACCCTTGCACAACTTAACGCAGAAAAAAATGGTGTTCGTGTTGAGATTATAAAAAGCGATGGCTTCACATCGATAGAATCTTTATATGACCACATCGTTGTCAATCCACCCATTCGCATAGGCAAAGCGGCAATGTATTCGATGCTGGCCCAAGCCAAGGCGTATCTTCAAAATAACGGCACTTTATGGGTGGTTATCCACAAAAAACATGGTGCGCAGTCTTTAGCGCGGTATTTAGCGGATTATTTCACCGTTGAACGCGCACTAAGGTACAAAGGTATCTATGTGTTTGCTTGCCGAAAAACATTGACAGCTTGACAATTATGTGATAAAATACCAAAATGCGATACAATGCGCTTTTTTTCGTTTGCACCACTTTTTTGAAACTAAAACGGGGTGAATAATCAGTGAATTATAAAACAGTAAAATATGGCAAAAAACGGGAACGTAGAAACTACTCCCGCGTCAAATCGAACATTGAACTGCCAAACTTGATTGAGGTCCAAACTGAATCGTTTGAATGGTTTGCCAAACAAGGCTTAAAAGAGCTATTTTCAGACATTTCACCGATTGAGAACTTTACGCAAGATTTGCAGTTACGTTTTGAAGATTTTGATTTTGATGAACCAAAGAATGATATTTTGACATCAAAAGAGAAGGATTTGACGTACGCAAAACCCCTCAGAGTTAGCGTAAAACTTGTAAACAAAAATACCGGGGAAATCAAAGAACAAAAAATATTCATGGGTGATTTTCCATTTATGACCCCAACCGCTTCATTTATTATCAATGGCTCTGAACGAGTCATTGTATCGCAAATTGTCCGTAGTGCAGGTGTCTTTTTCTCAGAAGAAATTGACAAAAAAACATTACGACGTAAGTATTTGGGACAAGTCATCCCAAACCGTGGTGCATGGCTTGAATATGAAATCGGGTCAAAAGATACATTGTTTGTAAAACTCGATCGTTCGAAAAAAATACCGATGACGACGCTTTTGCGTGCCCTCGGTTTTTCTGGTACCGATCAAATGAAGTCACTATACTTCCCAAAAGTTGGTGCCAAAGAGAAAGTTAGTGGACCATTCCACGCGATGGATTTGTTTGAATCTACCCTTGAAAAAGATTTGACCACAACCTCAAATGACGCAATCTTAGAAGTGTATTCTAAGCTCCGTCAAGGCGAAACAGCTACCATTGAAGGTGCTGTTAGCTTTTTTGAAAGTCGTTTGTTTGATCCTAAGCGTTATGAACTTGCGGCGGTGGGACGTTATAAAGTTAATATGAAACTCGATGTGCTCAATCATGTATTGGGTAAAACGCTTGCTCAAGATGTTGTTGATCGTGAAACGGGCGAAGTCATTTTAACCAAAAATACCTACATTGATAAGAAAGTATTACAAGTATTAGAAGACAATCGGCACTTATTAAGACGTAGTGTTGAAGGCGTTAAACGCAAAAGCCTTGATTATGACTTTGCGGCGCAACGAGAAATTCTTGATGCGAATGAAGTCTTTTCAACCTTAAGCGATGACGAGAAGTTCGCGATGATTCGTTCGCAAGCTTACCCGAAAGCAGCGGATGCGCTCAAAGCACATTTAAAAGCGCTTGGAAAAACAAAAAAGGCTTATGTTGAAGAACATGGCGCAAAAGCGTATGCTGCATTGTTAGAAAAAACCGAGACGACACTCGCAAGCGACGAACTATATTTCGAATTGGCTCAAGTTGAGCGTCTTGATGTTTTCCACCGAACAAGAGATGATGAAGCGATTGTTGCGCGCATTATCGGAAACGATTCAAGCGAAGATGCAGAACACATTACACCTTCAGACATTATTGCAAGTATCGGGTATTACTTAAACTTGTTTGAAAGTTACGGAAAACTTGACGACATCGACCATCTTGGAAATCGCCGTCTGCGCTTAATTGGCGAATTGCTTAAAAATCAATTCCGCATTGGTCTTTCTAAGCTTGAGAAAAATGTTAAAGACCGTATGAGTACCCAAGGAGCACAAGAAATCACCCCACAAGGACTCATCAATATTCGGCCATTAACCTCTTCATTAAAAGAATTTTTCGGTTCTTCACAGCTTTCACAGTTTATGTCGCAAACCAACCCACTGGATGAGTTAACCCATAAACGGCGCTTATCAGCATTGGGTCCTGGTGGATTAACGCGTGATCGTGCTGGCTTTGAAGTGCGCGATGTCCACTATTCTCACTACGGACGCATTTGTCCGATTGAGACACCAGAAGGACAAAATATCGGATTGATTAATTCGCTTTCTTCTTACGTGCGTGTCAATCTTTACGGATTTATCGAAACCCCTTATTTGAAAGTTGAACAACGTGGTGAAGATTACTTTATTACCGATGAAATGCTATATTTGACAGCCGATAAAGAAGAAAAATATACCATCGGTCAAGCAAATATGCGTTTAGATGATGACAGACGTATTCTTGATGAAAATGTCGTTGCGCGTCATCAAGGCGAAACGAAAATGTTTGCTAGAGAAACCATTGATTTGATTGATGTTTCTCCAAAACAGATTGTATCAATTTCAACAGCCTGTATTCCGTTCTTAGAGCATGACGATGCGAACCGCGCTTTAATGGGAGCGAACATGCAACGTCAAGCGATTCCATTATTAAGACCAGAAGCATCGTTTGTTGGAACGGGTATTGAATACAAAGCCGCAAAAGATTCAGGGTCTTGTTTGGTTGCGCTTGAAGATGCAACGGTTGAATACGTTGATGCCAAACGCATCGTTGTCCGTAAAGAAGATGGTGACCGTAGAACCTATTATTTACGGAAATTTGAGCGGTCGAATCAAGGGACATGCTTAAATGAATCGCCGATTGTCTATACGGGCGAAAAGATTTTCAAAGGTGATATTATTACCGACGGTCCATCAATGGATGAAGGTGAACTCGCTCTTGGACGCAATGTTATCGTGGCATTCATGACATGGGATGGTTACAACTACGAAGATGCGGTTATTTTAAGTGAACGGCTTGTTCGTGAAGATACCTATACCTCGATTCATATTGAAAAATATGAAGCTGAAGCACGCGAAACGAAACTCGGAAAAGAAGAAATTACACGAGAAATTCCTAATGTTGGTGAAGATGGACGTCGTTTCTTAGATGAACGTGGCATCATTATTCCAGGTGCCGAAGTAAAAGAAGGCGACATTTTGGTTGGTAAAATTACGCCAAAAGGACAAACAGACCCAACACCAGAAGATAAATTATTGCTCGCAATCTTTGGTGAAAAATCACGCGAAGTACGTGATACTTCCTTACGTGTTCCCCATGGTGGCGGCGGTATTGTGCAAAGCGTTAAATATTTCTCACGCGACAATGACGATGAATTACCACCGGGTGCGAATGAGGTTGTTCAAGTATTTATTGTCCAAAAGCGGAAAATATCAGAAGGCGATAAAATGGCTGGACGTCATGGGAATAAAGGCGTTATTTCAAAAATCCTTCCTGAAGAAGACATGCCACATCTCCCTGATGGTACCCCAATAGACATTATGCTTAATCCCCTTGGTGTTCCATCGCGAATGAATATCGGCCAAGTGCTTGAAATTCACCTCGGCATGGCTGCCAAACGTTTAGGCGTTCACATTGCAACACCCGTTTTTGATGGGGTTAAAAATGAAGATTTAGTTGAAATTATGAAAGAAGCTGGGATGCAACTTGATGGTAAAACACAACTTATCAGTGGTAAAACCGGCGATCCTTATGACAACGACGTATCCGTTGGTGTCATGCATATGATTAAACTTGACCATATGGTTGATGACAAACTCCACGCACGGAGTGTTGGTCCATATACCCTTGTCACCCAACAACCAATGGGTGGTAAAGCACAAAATGGTGGACAACGCTTCGGAGAGATGGAAGTGTGGGCACTTGAAGCTTACGGTGCCGCTTACTGCTTGCAAGAAATGCTTACAGTAAAAAGTGATGACCTCATCGGTCGTAATAAAGTGTTCCGTGCTATTGTTGATGGTAAGAGTATTCCGGGACCAAGCTTACCAGAATCATTCCGCGTATTGACACGTGAATTACAATCACTCGGTATTTACGTTGAGTTGATTAACCGTGAAACGCGTCGCAATGAAGCAAACAAAAGTCTTGTCGAAGATTCCGATGTGGAAGATTACATGGCCAAATACGACTTCAACTCCCAAAGGTAAGGTGATTTTATGAGCAAAAAGTTTTCGCATTATAAGATTCGTTTGGCCTCACCCGAGGAGATCTTGTCATGGTCATTCGGTGAAGTCAAAAAACACGAAACCATTAACTACCGGACACTAAAGCCAGAACGTGACGGTTTGTTTTGTGAGACCATATTTGGCCCAACAAAAGATTTTCAGTGCGCTTGCAACAACAAATCAAAACGCAGCTCACAAAGCGGCAAAAAATGTCCGCATTGTGGCGTAGAAATAACCGAAAGTAAGGTCCGTCGCGAACGCATGGGTCATATTAAACTAGCGGCCCCTGTTGTGCATACTTGGTATTTACGCAATACCCCTTCTCGCATTGCAACCTTGCTTGATATTAAACCGAAAGATTTAGAAGAAGTTGTGTACTTAGCAAGTTACATCGTTATCGACAAGGGCGATACAGACTTACAGTACAAACAAATTCTTTCAGAAGCACGCTACACCGAAAAATACATGGAATATGGCACCCGCTTTAAAGCATTAACGGGTGCAGAAGCTATTAAACATCTTTTAAGACAAATTGATCTTGAAGAAGAAATATATCGGTTACGTAAGGCATTACCAAAATCATCCAAACAAAAGCGTGAAAAAATTATTAAACGACTCGAAGTGCTCGAAGCGTTTTATAGTTCGGATAACAAACCAGAATGGATGGTACTTGAAGTATTGCCAGTTATTCCGCCAGAACTTCGTCCGATGGTTCAATTAGATGGTGGTCGTTTTGCGACAACCGATTTAAATGATTTATACCGTCGTATTTTAAACCGCAACAACCGACTTAAGCGTCAAATCGAACAGCATGCTCCCCACTTAATTACGAAAAACGAAAAGCGGATGCTTCAAGAAGCCGTTGATGCGTTAATTGATAACTCAAAACGCGGACGTAAAGTTGTGGTTGAAAAGAACCGTCCTCTTAAATCATTATCAGATATGCTACGTGGGAAACAAGGCCGTTTCCGTCAAATCTTACTCGGAAAACGCGTTGATTATTCTGGTCGTAGTGTTATCGTTGTTGGGCCGGACCTTGAAATGTATCAAGCAGGTATCCCACGCCAAATGGCGATTTCATTATTTAAACCATTCGTCATTCGCGAACTTTTTAACCGCGATATTGCCTCTAACGTCAAAAGCGCTAAAGGGCTTATCGAACGCCAAGACCCAAAAGTTTGGCCAGTGTTAGAAGATGTTATTCGTGAACACCCTGTCTTATTAAACCGCGCCCCAACCTTACACCGTCTTGGTATCCAGGCGTTTGAGCCAGTACTCGTTGAAGGGAAAGCCATTCGTTTGCATCCGCTTGTCACCACGGCATTTAACGCCGACTTTGACGGTGACCAAATGGCCGTGCACGTTCCTTTAAGTGAAGAAGCCCAAGCAGAAGCGCGTGTGTTGATGCTTGCTTCTAACAACATTTTGAATCCAAAAGATGGAAAACCCGTTGTTACACCGTCGCAAGATATGGTGCTCGGCAACTATTACTTAACGATGGAACGTGAAGGGGTTAAAGGCGAAGGGAAATTCTTTGGGGACTTCAATGAAGCAGCCATTGCCTATGAAAATAAAGAAATTAGTCTTCATGCCCGCATCGCTTTACGTGGTGATGCCCTTGGTAATGCGCCATTGACAGAAAGTCAAAAATCTGGTTTTCTTGTTACCACGTTTGGAAAACTAACCTTTAATGAAATTTTACCGAAAAGCTTCCCTTACTTAAATGAACCCACTGAAGAAAACTTAGAAGATAACATCCCTGATAAATATTTTATTCCACGCGGTTTGAACATCCCTGAAGCGATTAAAGCAATGCCAACTGTTGCCCCGTTTGGGAAAAAGTTTTTATCGATGGTCATCTCACGTGTGTTTGTTGATTTCAAAATCAATGAAACCTCTAAAATGCTTGATAAAATGAAAAATTTAGGGTTCAAGTATTCTACCCTTGCGGGAATTACCGTAAGTGCGTTTGACGTTACACCGTACAGTAAGAAAGCTGAAACGCTTGCTGAAGCGGATAAACAAGTTGAAAAAATTCAATTTTTGTATCAAAACGGTCTATTGACCGATCACGAACGTTATGAACACGTTATTAAAATTTGGGGATCAACCAAAGATAAAATCCAAAAAGGCCTTTTAGCAGAGTTGCCTGGCGATAACCACGTTAAAATGATGAGTGACTCTGGTGCCCGTGGTAATGAATCGAACTTTACACAACTTGCTGGAATGCGTGGCTTAATGTCAAACCCCTCTGGGAAAACCATTGAGCTCCCCATTAAAGCAGCGTTCCGTGAAGGTTTAACGATGAGTGAGTTCTTTATCTCAACACACGGTGCGCGAAAAGGGTCTACCGACACAGCATTGAAAACCGCTGACTCTGGGTACTTAACACGTCGACTCGTCGATGTTAGTCAAGACTTAGTCATTACAGAAGAAGATTGTGGTACTGACCGTGGTATTGTCGTTGAAGCTATTACCGACAACGATGATAAAGTGATTGAATCACTAACAGATCGTTTAACGGGTCGTCATACCCAACAAACCATCGTCCATCCTGAGACTGGTGAAATTATCGCAAACCGCGACCAATACATTACTGAAGCGATTGCCTTCCGTGTTGAACACGCTGGCATTACCAGTGTTAAAATCCGTGCCGTAACGACCTGTAACGCTCAAAACAACGGAATTTGTAAAAAGTGTTATGGGCAAAACTTAGCCACTGGTGAGCCTGTAGAAGTTGGAGAAGCGGTCGGAATCGTTGCCGCACAATCGATTGGTGAGCCAGGAACACAGTTAACGATGCGGACCTTCCATACCGGCGGGGTTGCCGGGGCTGACATTACCCAAGGGCTTCCGCGTATTCAAGAGTTATTTGAAGCGCGCACGCCAAAAGGAAAAGCAGTCATTAGTGAAATCGATGGTGTCATTAAAGAAATCCAACCCATTGAAGAACGGTATAAAGTTACTGTTGAAGGCATTGATACACACGTTTATGAAACCAATAGTAACCCTTCCATGCTCGTTGAAGAAGGGGATACGGTGCAAGCGGGTCAAAAAATTACCGCTGGTTCGATTGATCCGAAACAGCTCTTAAAAGCAACCGATGCGGAAACGGTACAACGGTATATTCTTCATGAAGTGCAAAAGGTTTATCGTGCCCAAGGGGTTGAAATTTCTGATAAACATATCGAAATTATTGTGCACCAAATGATGCGGAAAATCAACATTATTATCGAGGGTGAAACCGACTTATTGCCAGGCGCACAAGTTTCGATTCGTGAATTTAAATTCGCCAATCAAAAAGCGCTCGGTGAACGTAAACAACCAGCAGTTGGTCGTCCTGTGTTGCTTGGCATCACGCGTGCTTCACTTAGAAGTGAATCGTTCTTAAGTGCGGCCAGTTTCCAAGAAACGACTCGCGTTTTGACTGATGCAGCCATTCGTGCTAAAGTTGATGATCTTGTCGGATTAAAAGAAAATGTTATTATCGGTGGTCTTGTACCAGCGGGGACAGGTATTTTAAAACATACGGCATTCGATTATGAAAAGCCTGAACCTGAAATCGCTGAAACAACGTCCGAGTTACCGCATGATGAAGCGGATGGGTCTGAAGGATACGAATACGAAGAACTCGACACGGTTGATGAAGACCACGACGTGTTTATGGAAGAAAATTTTACTGACGAAGACGACTTATATTAATCAAATCAGTGCAACTTTTGCGGAGGGCATAAAACGCCTTCCGCAAAAGATGTGTTATAGGGTTGACACACCTGGTAACGTAGTATATAATTACTTTTGCGTAAAGCAAAAAAACATCAGGGTTCGACATTAACCCTTGTTTTTATGGGAAAATCGACACACATGGATGTGTTGTTATAAAACGAAAGGAGGAGCCCCTATGCCCACTATTAATCAACTTGTTCGTAAAGGCCGTTATACACGTAAGAAAAAAACCAAATCACCACAACTTGGCATCGGGTTCAACACCATCAAAAAAGCTTACACGAAATACCCGAGCCCACAAAAACGTGGTGTTTGTACACGTGTTGCGACCATGACCCCGAAAAAGCCGAACTCGGCGCTTCGTAAGTATGCGCGTGTCCGTTTGACTAACAGCACAGAAGTTACTGCATACATACCTGGTATCGGACATAAGCTTCAAGAACATAGTGTTGTTCTTATTCGCGGCGGACGTGTTAAAGACTTACCGGGTGTTCGTTACCATGTTGTTCGTGGTACGCGTGATACAACCGGTGTTGAAGGCCGCAGACAAGGACGCTCTAAGTACGGAACCAAAAAAGACGAAGACGCTATTACATAGGATTGACTTATCGAAGAATGAAAGGAGGAGTCAACGATGCCTCGTA
>PWME01000152.1 GCA_003559235.1 Mollicutes bacterium
ACACGTCAAGTTTTAAAGTCTTTAGTGGTAAAAAAGTAGAAGGTCCCTACAGTATTTTTGATGAACCCGATGGAACCGATTCATTCGCAAAAGATAAAATTGCGCAAGAAAGAGCACTATTTGAATATTATCCTTACACTTATGTTGTGCGCCTTGCATGGCAAATCGCACAAGAACCTAAGGGTCATAACTTTTTGACTTTTGTGAAAGACCAAATCGACAAACGCGGGATGTATCACGCACCCAAAAAGCATTTGATATCATTTATGTTTATTGAAGATACTGTACAATATTTGCTTAATCTAACCAAACAGTATCCATCAGGTTTGTATCATTTAAATGGCAATGAGTTTTACAGTGTTTATGATGTTCTTATGAACTTAAAAGAAAAATATGGGCATGACTGGTTGGTGTTTGATGACAAGAAGCGCTATCAAAAAAATGACACGATGGAAAGCAATATTGACACGAAAACTTTTAGTGATTATGGTTTTAAGTTTTACAGTAAATCAGAATAATAACGCTCACGTTGACTTGGGCGTTTTTTCAATAAAAAAGACACGCGTTAAAACCCGCGTGTCTGACCTTTAAATGGTGGTTCGGCCCCCTGGTCATATTCTTCAATGCCAGGGCCATTGAGTGTTTTTAAGCGGTAGATGCCATAGATATACGTAATAATTAATATGCCTATTGTTAAGGGTAATCCAAAGATTGTCGTCATCAACGTTAAACCACCAACATTATCTGCCAAATAAAAAACAATTTGAAATAGTGCACGCCCTGTGAAAAATACCAACCATAAAACCCCAGTCTCAAAATAGGCTGGATAGATGTCTTTGCGTAAAAACCACGAAAATGTCCAACCCCGTGTTAGATGGGATAATAACATTGGTAACGGCCTTTTAATGAGCAGACTAATTGAAGTTACAATGACCAATGCGACACTGCCTATGATCCCGGGTAAAAAGTAATCACTCACGTTACCCATCACAACCACAAACAGGGTTGCTATGCCAATTCCCATTAATCCAAACAAACTGTATAAGACTGAAGCGTTACGGATGATACGGTACATAGTAAGCAATAATGCAAAACTTACAGCAATAATAATAGCACCCAACAAATTCAAGGCTTGATAGGCAATGACAAACACCAAAGGCGGCAAAATCGAATCCAAGGTTTTGCCTTTTAATACACTGCGTAGTTCTTCTTTAATTTCCTCAAATTTCATGATTTATTCCTTTACTCTAAACTGATTGGCACGATGTCCATGCAACAACGTTAAGACATTATTATCTGCGGTATAGGCCGCATGAAGCAAGTAGATACTCGCTGTGAAGAAACCGAGTACCATCATCAGAACAACCCAAACAATTTGTGAGATAAGTGAACTTTCACGGTAAACAATCCAAATCGAAAACAAGACAAATCCAACATAAAGATCAACCAAAGACACAATCCCCCAAGGGTTGTTTAAGAGCTCGCCACCATCTTCAAAGAAATCGCCATTGATAAAGCCGTTTAATAGTGCAATGGTCATGGCAATGGCACCAAGCATTGCGAGTATTTTTACAATTTTCATACAATCATTCCTTTCCTTAAAACCATTGTAGCACTTTCTTAAAAAAATCGGCTTGTTAATACGTTAAAGGTGTGGGATATTTTAGCGTATATTGAAAAAAGATTGATAACATTTGTGCTATAATGACCCCAAAGTAATAAGGAGGCCATTATGGATTATATTATTTTGTATGTCATTGCGTTTGTCGTATTTTTTGTTGTAGATATATTATGGCTCGGGGTTTTTGCAAAAAAGTTTTATGATAAGTATCTTGGCTTTTTACTCGCGAAAAACGTGGTGTGGCCTGCAGCGATTATCTTTTACTTACTATTTATCTTTGGGTTAGTCTACTTTGCATTGGTGCCAGCGGTTAATGATGAATCGTTGTCTGTCGCACTCATCAATGGGGCACTGTTTGGGTTTTTATGTTATGCAACGTATGATTTAACCAACTTAGCAACGCTAAAAGACTGGCCTTTAAAAGTTACTATCATTGATTTGATATGGGGAACATTTGTTGGAACGGCAACCGTGACCATTACCTATTTACTGTTTACCCTATTTTAATTATATACACTGGAGATGATGCCTATGAAAGCGATGGCGCTTAATCAAGACAAATTTTATCTTTCACTACTCTCAGGCGCAAAGACGGTATTAAAATATAAAGACACCTTAAACGAAATTAATGTCTTTCCCGTCGCTGATGGTGATACGGGGAGTAACTTAGCCTCTTTGATGCATGCAATACTCAATGAAAGTGATTATGATTCTGAAGAACAAAATAAGTTGTTGATGATTGCCGATAGGGCCTTAGAAGGCGCAAGAGGCAATTCAGGAATTATTTTCGCCCAGTACTTAAACGGATTGATTCATGAACTTGACACCTCGCAAGAGACCATTGATTTAGACAATCTACTCATTGCGATTGAAAAAGCGGTACCACACGCTTATGAAGCCGTTAGTGAGCCGGTTGAAGGAACAATGCTTACCTTAATGCGTCAATGGAGTGAAACCTTAACGCTTTTAAAAAATCAAACCGAAGATTTATCAATATTACTGAGCGAATCCTTAAAGCGATTGAGTCAATACTTAATCGATAACACAGAGAAGCTCGATGTGCTAAAACGCAACAACGTCGTTGACGCTGGTGCGAAAGGATTCTTTCATTTTGTGGAGGGCATTATGCAATATATTAAAGATGGCATTGTGGATGAAATGTATGAAGATAGTTTTGATGATCAAAACGCGAAAAAAGAGGGTCCTGAAGACCATGAATCGTTTGAAGAGGGCGACTATCGTTATTGCACTGAAGCGTTATTAACGGGTGAAGGGTTTTCACCCAAAGCAATCAAAAAGACATTACACGATTTAGGGGATTCTATGGTCGTTGCGGGTAATGAATCAAAAATCCGTGTTCATATCCATACCAATGAACCCGATCAAGTGTTCTTTAGATTACGCGATTTTGGTCACATTAAAGAACAAAAAGTGGATGACATGAAACGTCAACACGAAGTGAAAAACGCCCGTAAGTACGATACGGTCATTGTGACGGATTCGATCGCCGATTTACCACAAGAGATGGTTGATCGCTACCAAATCCAACAAATCCCACTCGTATTAACCATAGAAGGCTCAGATTATTATGACAAACTCACCATTACAACCGATAAATTTTATCAGTTTATGGATTCGTTAGAAGAATATCCAAAAAGTGCCCAACCGAACTTAAAACAAATGCAAAACTTCTTTTCGACGTTGAGCACCTATTATAAAAAAATCATTGTCATCAGTGTTTCTTCGAAGATGAGCGGTACGTACAACGTCTTTAAACAAGCGCAAAAATCGCTTGATGACAAAGTTCAAATCGAAGTCATCGATTCTAAACAAAACTCTGGGGCACAAGGATTGCTTGTTATGCGTGCGGCGGAGATGGTAGACGAAGGTGCTTCGTTTGAAGATATCGTAAAAGCGATAACTACGTTGCGTGATAAAGCGCGCATTTTGGTTAGTGTTAAAACCCTTAAGTACATGGTACGGGGTGGTCGTGTATCGAAAGTGACTGGCGTCATTGGAAAGATTACGAACTTAAAACCCGTTGTATCGATTGATGAAACCGGAGAAGGCTTAATATTTGCGAAAGGATTCTCCATTAAAATGGCAACGAATAAAATCTTTAAGCATCTAGAAAAAATTCATCAAGAACACGGGATTGAACGTTATGCAATTGTTCATGCCAAAGCCGATGAAAGAGCACAAGAATATACGAAAAAAGCCAAGGCAATTACTGGGTTAGATCCAGTCTATACCATGGACATTTCAGCGATTGTCGCAATGAACGCAGGCATCGGTACGGTTGCGATTGCTTACATTACAAAATAATGATTTGAAGGTGATTGTGTGAATGCGAAACGTTTAATTATTTATCCGATTTTATTAGCCCTTACGGTTGCGATTGCGACGCGTGGGTTTCGCTTCTTTGGCACCGATGACAGTTTACTCTTACCCTTGCTCATTACCTTAGGGTTTTTCACCGCACTATTTGTGATTGCACAAATTATTAAAGACAACTCAATTGTGGATATGTTTTGGGGCGCAGGGTTTGTCATTGGGAGTTTGAGTACACTCGTCTTTACCAAGTCCCCTACTGTCTTATCCTTGATTATTGTTGGGTTTACCTTAGTTTGGGGATTGCGGTTATCAGGAAGGCTCATTAAACGCAACTGGGGCAAACCAGAAGACTTTCGGTACGCACAGTGGCGTAAAGAATGGGGCGACAAAGTTGTCATTACCGCGTTTTTTAGAGTCTTTATGATTCAAGGGATTATTAACTTTATTGTTGGGGCGGCAAGTTATACGGTCATTCGTTTCAATGATTTTTCCTTTGATGGATGGATTGCTATCCCCGTTATAGCAGGACTTATCATCGCATTGATTGGATTATTTTTTGAAGTTGTTGGCGATGAACAGCTTAGAAGACACATCCAAAAAGGTGAAAAGAAACTCATGACAAGCGGCCTTTGGAAATGGACACGCCATCCTAACTATTTCGGTGAAATTCTAATTTGGGTTGGATTATATATAACTGGCTTTGCCTTAATCAATACCGATATTAGCCTCGTATTTTATGGCATTCTCATTGTTTCACCGCTAATTATGAGTGCTGTTTTAATCAATATTTCTACGCCATTACTTGAAAAGCATATGGCCAAATACGATGGCTGGGAAGCTTATACCCAACAAACTCCGATGATTTTCCCGTGGGGCAAAAAAGGTTAAATACAGTGTGTTATGCTCACCAACGGTGGTGGGCTTTTTCTTTGTTTAAAAATAGATTTTTGTAAACTATGATAAAATAAATTCGTAAAGAGAGGATGTGCTTGCATGCCTTTTGAAATTATTCACAACGATATCACAACCATGCACGTTGATGCGATTGTCAATTCGACATGCCCTTTGCCAAAAATCGAAGGGGGCACCGATTCAATCATTCATAAAGCCGCAGGGTCAGAACTCTTAAAAGCACGGGAGAAATTTGGCATTTTAAACGATACCGAAGCCGTCATCACAAAAGGCTATCACTTGCCAGCGACTTATGTCATTCATGTTATTGCGCCTGTTTATATTGATGGTTTTTTTGACGAACATGCGATGCTTTATAACACATACATGAACGCGCTTAAACTCGCACAATCTCGTGAATTAACCTCAATTGCTTTTCCACTGATTGCCTCTGGTACGTACGCGTTTCCACGAGGCGAAGCGTTAACCATCGCGTTAAGAGCGATTGAAGCGTTTTTAAAAACGTATGAAATGATGATTTATTTGGTGGTTTATGATGATGCGTCTTATCAACTATCCAAAGCACGTTTTAACACGATTAAGTCTTACATAAAGCATCATCAAGATCAAAAAGAAACCATGTCAGTTCACCAAAGTAAAGCCGTAGGCGATCTTGATGAATGGCTTCAAGTAAAGGATGAAACGTTCACAGAAAGTTTGCTTTCAATCATTGATGCCAAAGGACTCGCTGATGTGAGTGTGTATAAAAAGGCCAATATAGACCGAAAACTATTTTCTAAAATTAGAAGCAATCCTACGTATCAAGTCAGTAAACCCACCGCCATTGCCTTAGCTTTGGCGGTAGAACTCAATCTTGATGATACACAAGATTTACTAATGCGTGCTGGGTATGCTTTATCGCCGAGTCAACCTTTTGATTTAATTGTGCAGTTTTTTATTGAATCGGGAAACTACAATTTATTTGAGATTAATCAAACACTATTTGCGTTTGAAGGCAGAACTTTAGGAGGCAATGGATAATTGTCGCTTGGTAAGCGACCAAAAGCAACAAGAGATTATGTACACTTAAGGTGAAAAAAACCTTAAGGAGTGAACGCAATGAAAAAAGATTTAATTTAAATGGTCTTTATTTTAGACCGAAGTGGGTCGATGGGGAATGTGGTCAACCAAACCATTGAAGGGTTTAATGAGCTAATTCTTAAACAAAAAGCATTGCCAGGAGAAGCCATCATTTCAACGGTACTGTTTGACCATGAGTTTCATGTTTTACACAACCGCGCGCCACTTGAAGACATATCACTGCTCACAAAAGAGGATTATTACGTGAGAGGCACAACCGCACTGCTTGATGCCATGGGCAGAAGTATTATGAAGATTCGGCGTTATCACCATGACTTAGATGAAAATCAACGGCCCGAAAAAACAGTTTTTGTGATTACGACCGATGGTTTAGAAAATGCCAGTCGCTCGTTTGACTATCAAGATGTTAAGGCGTTAATTGCGTCGCAAAAAGCAGAGTATGGCTGGGAGTTTATGTTTTTAGGCGCAAACATTGATGCAATTAGTGTTGCTTCAAAGGTTGGGATTCATAAAGACCGTGCAACGAATTTTCATTCCGATGCGCAAGGGACAGCGCTTAATTACCAAGTGTTAAACGAAACGGTCAGTGACATCCGCAAACACAAACGGGTATCAAAACAATGGAAAGACAAAATTGATGCCGATTACAAAAAGCGAAAGTAAACGCACCGTTTATAACCAAACAATCTACTTCGGTAGGTTGTTTTTCATTGCGACCCTAAATATTCACGCATGTCGTGATACAATGGATTTATGAGAATTCTCGAAAGGAGCGGCATGCACAAAGATGCCAAAACCCTAAATGAAACCATTTGTGATGGATACACCCTTAAAAAAAAGAATCACAAAGACAATTATTAAACAGTGTAAAAAACACAAAGTTCAAGGCGCCACCATTACTATTACAGGCAAAGATGAAACAGTTTTTTCATACCATTATGGCGTGATTGATCAAGCAAAAACCCCGAATCATAAAGACGCCATGATGATGATTGGCTCAACGACCAAATTATTAACGGGTTTAGCGATTTTAGCGTTGCATGATGCGGGCGATTTAAGCCTTGATGATGAGGTTAAACACTATGTGTCAACCCTACAAGTCAAAGATGAGGTCAAAGACTCTCCCATCTCGATCAAAGACTTACTGATGCATGCGAGTGGCTTAGCCTCAGATGACATGGACTTAATTACCAATCCAGATAAAACCCTACAAGACACAATTTCAGCACTTAATCAAACGGTGCGTAGAATGCCTTCCAAAGTCATGTATGCTTATTCTAATTTAAGTTATGCCTTGTTGGGGTTGATCATTGAAACGGTTACGAAATCACCTTATGTTGAAGCCTTGAAAAAACTTGTGTTAGACCCGCTTGAGCTTGATATGGTCATCGCAAAAGACGATGCTGTAATCAAAAAACACAAAAAACGTTTTTCAGAATCGTTTGACAAAAAAGGCAAGCCTGCAAAAGAGCTTTTATCAAGTGCGATGAGTGCATCTGGCAGTGCAACGTATGCGACAAGCGAAGCCAACGCAAAACTGATGCGCTTTTTCTTACAAGAGAACCCAACGGCGGTATTAAAACCTGCAACCCATCATGCCATGATTAACCGGGTCAACGTTGTGCATGTTGAAGGTGATGAGATGACCTCAGGGCTTGCAATGCGCCATGGACATCATCGTTTTCACAGTGAATCGTGTAACCCAATTATTGGCCATGGTGGTGCAACAGTATACCACCATAGTACGTTTGATGTTGCACCGAAACACGGGTTTGGGGTAAGCGTTATGACAAACTCTAAACAAGGCGCAAAAGCCGTACAAACTCTAAGTGTAACGTTATTAACTGAATGTTTTCGCGCCTTGGGGTATGAACCACAAAAAAAGCCAAACCAAGGTAAAAGTGTTCCAATGCAAAATACTCAATCGATGGCAAAAGATTATGTGGCTTCTGACATGATTGTGCGTCATTATGTAAAAAAAGAAACCTTGTATGTAAAATTAGCGATTTTTAAAGCGGTTTGCGACATGCAAGCCGATGGATTTTATGCGTTAAAACCACGCGGGATTGCGCGGTTACCCTTAATCCGCAAAATATTTAAAGGCATCCGGTTAAAACAAACCCAAAAAGGTGAAGACGATGTCTTAATACTCGAACAAGCCACAGCGTATCGAAAAATGGCTTTGGCGTTTGGAAGTCCTCTTGTTAAAAAACCGATTCCTTCGTCATGGCAAGAAGCCGTCGGAAAATATGTCATTATCAATGACAATAAAGCGTTAAAAGAAGCGTATAAATCCATCCGATTGGTCATTAAAAAGGATGTCATTACGATAATGATGCATGTGCTTGGGTCGCAAAATAACGTCATGCTTGAACCACTAAACGACCATGAAGCCATAACCCAAGGGTTTGGGCGTAATGCTAGAGAAACGGTGAGGTTGAAGAAAGATTCAAACACCGTGATTACCTTTCAAGGCATGCATATGAAAAAAATAGACTAACGCCATTTACTAAAGGAGGGATTTCGCGTTGCAAGAACACACAATCGCTGTAAAAACACTCATTAACCATACGCATGCGACAGGGGACATAGCCAGTCAAAGTCGCATGAAGCATGCGCGCCAAACCGGTCAACGCTTGCACGCCATCCGTCAAAGCACGTATCATGATGACGATCAAAAAGAAGTGTTAATCGAACGCGCCTTTACAGTAAACGATCATCACATAACGCTTTCTGGAAGAATAGATGGCGTACTGAAACGCAATGGAAATATCATTATTGAAGAGATAAAA
>PWME01000030.1 GCA_003559235.1 Mollicutes bacterium
ATATCTCTGATCGAAAAAAAGATCCACGGTTGTCGCCCTGGTGTGCCCATAAGTAAAGCCGACACCAAGGCTAAGATCAACGGTCGTCTTTCTCTCTGTCTTTGTCTGTAGATCGCCAGTCACGGCGTAACTTATGTGTAGGTTGATACTAGGCATATATACGCCCCCTGTCTAAACGACGGAATGATTCAGGTCGATTACTGCGGTCTCGATCTCATAGGTTGCCTGCCCGCCGAATACTTCATCGTTTACTTTGTATTCTCCTGTGGTTTCGTCTGTCGTCGGATGATTGAAGAACCGAACCTTTGTAACCGTGACGCCAAAGGGAACGTCAAACGTGATCGAGCCTGTTGCTGTCATCGCTCCCTCAGATGGAGAGTTCCAGGCGATCGGTTTTCGTTCGTATGCAGGGTCGCCACCTGAAATCTCATTGTCATCGCTTCCAACAAGTCCGATATAAGTAACTCTGCTTGCAATATAGTTCAGTACTTCGTTTTTAACGGCATTCGTTAACATTTTCTCTCCCCCTTAGTCCTGGAATTGAATCCATAGGTCGCCATCTTCTCCCACGCTGTCGTCAGGCTCATAAACCGATGGGTAAACCGCCCGAGCAAGCTCAAGACGTTTTCGGATGATCTCCGTCAAGTTATGAAGATGAATCCCCCCAGGGTCGCCGTTCCGATGGAGAATGTCTGGATTGAACATTCTCATGAGCGTGTCGATATCTCTTGCGAGCGTCTGTGGTCCTGCCTGTTGCGAATCTACCGAGAGGTCTCCCTCTACAGCGTTAAATTCTCTGGTTGGTCTCATTCAAGTAAACCCCCTCTATTCGTGATCGGTATTTTGGAAGACATAAGGCGATATTCAAAACCGATTCCGTAAAATACGAGCGGTCTGCTCATTTCTTCGTTGTTGAACTTAAAGCTCCAAAACTGTCCTGCCTTCTTGACTTCGATTCGTCGGGTAATCACGTTCGAGTACCCCCAACGCAGCCCCCATGGTCTCCCGTAGATCAGAAACTCTTCCAGGTTGACGTGATCGAGAGCAAACTCCGAGTTCATGGTTGTAAAGTCTGCAACAAGCGTGATCTGTGCCTTGGAGTCCTCTTCCGCTCCACGGTACATGAAGAGGTTGAAGAAGTCTACCATCTTTGAATTGACAGGGTTTCCAAGGTCATAGGATTTTGTTTCAAGCTCAACGTAGATCGGCTTCGTCGTGCCCGTCGCATAGTGGACGTCATTGTGCTCTTCGTCGTCAAAGTACAGGATATTGTTCTTTGTTCCAAAGAGTAGCTTGTCTTTGTGTCTACAAAAGTATGAGGGAAGAAGCCCTGTATACTTGACAAAGGACTGCGTTCGCCAGTTAAAGACAAGAATCATATCACTGTCATCCCCGCCAGGAAGATCAGTAAAAGCGAGGTAGTATCGATCTTTATAGTAGAACCCGAAGGCTCTATCGTGATTCGTGATCTGCTTGACCGTTCCTTTCACCTTGTCTGCTGTCAGGTTGAAGACCATAGAGTCTCCTTCCATGGCAACGTATACGTCTGCCACAACGTTGGTTGAGACGGCGATTAGCCCCTCATAAGAAAGGAAGGTCAGGCTATTCGGTGTAAGAGCGATGGTATCGTTGCTTGTGCACCCGTGCGGTATTGATAGTTTTGTCCAGGTCGCTTGATCGATGTCGGTTCCTTTAAAAGCGAACCATGAATGATTGTAGGAGACCAAAAGACTTGTCTGGAACATGGTAAGCCCCGTGATATGCCCTTCTGAGTCTACAGGAAAGAGCATTGACGTCTCCTGAACGTTGTTCGGCTCGTTGGGTTCTGAATAATAGAGCGCCGTCGGGTCATCCTTGTTCCCTGCGCCAAAAATCCTGAAGCTGTTTCGGTGATACTCGAACATTGTACACTTGGAGAAGAGCCTGAATCCTGCAATGGTCTCTTCACTAGCTCCCGACTCAATGGTCTCAATCGTATATTCGATCTCCGTGGTTCCTGTGTCGATTCCGATCTCCTGGAAGCCGATCTCCTGTGCGGTAAAGGTTATGCTGTCTCCCGATCGGGTTTTCGTCCATCCTGGGAATGTATGCGCCATGATGTCGTCAAGAACAATGCCCCTGAGCGTGCCCTTATAGTAAATGTCTACAGGCTCCACGACTTCCACTTCGTATTCTACGCCAAGTGGTTTCGGGTCAATAGAGTCGTGCGTCTTCTCTATCCTCATTTCGTGCCGTCCCTCTTCCCGTGAAACAAAGAAGAGTTGATTCCCTTCCCGTCGGTCAAGGTCGAAGCCTACGGCGTCGTACTGCCAGTTTATTTCCTGCTCCTTGTACCAGTTCCAGTCGGTCTCGATCAGGTTGGCAACGTCTTCTGCGGATGTCTGGTTGTTGACTCTTGCGAAAACCAAGCCTTCATGCGGTTTTGACGGGTTCGTTCCGAATTGAAAAGAACCTGGGTCGTAGTCACTGGGAGACGTGATCGTCATAACGATGATGGTTTTTCGCTTCGGCAGACCATAGATTGTGTCTGAGGTATCGGCTTCAGGGAAAAAGCTTCCGCCAAGTCCTGCCTGAATCCAGATTCTTCCGTCTTCTTTGACGTTGCTGTTAAAGGTCAGCTTATAGGAAGCGTTGGTATCATTCTCGCTTGAAGGTCGGGCAATCGTGATCTCGACTTCTTCTGCTTCGTTCTCCGTGATCTCATACAGGTTTACCCCGTCTCCCACGAATAGCTTATGCTGAACGGTGAAATGTCCAAGGCGGTCGGATGCAACGTCAGCCAGTTTGTTCACATCGCCTTCGTCGTCCATGATATATAGTCCTCGATCTTTCACGAAAAGAACTCGTTCGTGCGCCTTAAATATCCAGTTGAATAAAAAGGTCACGTTCCCGCCAAGGTACTCAGCGTTAAGCTTCTTTGTTCCAGGTCGGTATCCTATGCCCCCCTTTTCAAGAAGCTCGACGTTAACCGCCTTTAAAAGCTCGTTGTCGTCAATATTGTTAGGCAGGGCTGTGTCGTTATAGCCACCTGTGAAGTTGTTATAGATCGAAAGGTTCTGCATTGCTACCACCTACCTTGTATCTTTCGTCTCCTGCGGTTCTGGTTCTTTAGCTTATCATTTACTTCAGCAATCTTTGTGAGGAATTGTCCGTATAGCCGTTGGACGTGAGGGTCTTGCTCTCCGAAGAGTCTGGTCTTCTCCCTGGCTCCGACGAAGTATGGAAGTGCTGTATGGTATAGCTCATGGAGATCAGGGTGCTCGTTTTCGCTCTGTACTCCATCAGGCGTCTTGTAATATTCGATCGCAAAGGTTCCTTTTCTCTTTACCATGAAATGATCGTTCTCGGTGTCGTACTCTTCCATACGCTCCCCTCGATCATTCAGTATTCGCTCAATATGAACGATTCTGTTAGGTTTTTCATCGCCTTCGGACAAGTCCAGGTTCTTAAACGGATGCCAAGTATTCGGCTTCAGTTCGGATTTGTTCATCATGTATGAAGGGATTGACGTCTCAAGGTTATAAATCTCGCTTAGTTTAACGATTCTGTTCATTTTCAGCGTCTCATTGTCAGGGTCTTCGATAAGC
This sequence comes from Mollicutes bacterium, assembly GCA_003559235.1. GTDB lineage: Bacteria > Bacillota_I > Bacilli_A > Izemoplasmatales > Izemoplasmataceae > PWME01. The sequence continues at coordinate 3,588 of PWME01000030.1, forward strand.
TGTTCTTCGATGACGTGAAGCTCCTGTTTCTTCTGGTCGATGATCGGTTGCATCTTGGCGTTGTACTCTGCCAGGTATGCAGGCGTATCTGTAATCGTCCTGGTTGCAACTCCTTTTTTCAGGGCGGTATCGTACTTGGAAACGATCTCCCGTATCCCTGCATTGATAAAGCTTATTGCGTAAAGATCATCGATAGGCGTTCCGATCTCTAATTGGGCGTTGATTCTAATATCTTTCGCTTGCATAGTTATACACCCCTGCTTTCATCATAGGCTTTTTGGAAGTATGGTCGGGACTCCTTGACTGCGGTATCTATCCAGTGTTTCCGTTCCCGTTCGTTCTGCTCTTCCAGTTTTCGGTTGTGCTCGTGCATTTCTTTATATATGCTGTCCCCTCGGTTTCTTACGTCTCCCTTGCGGATAAGCTCCAGGACCCGACAGTCAAGCTCCTTATAGGGCACGGCAAAGCAAAAGGTTGTCCCTCTGTTGGCGTGATTATGTATTTCAAAGCGTTCATGTTTTGCGTTCCATACGACAAAGAGGTCTTTGTTGTAAGCTTTCACCCGTTGCGGTATAGAGAATACGTTGGTTTCTACCTCAATCAAGTAAGGATGGTCGTGGTGCATTCTCATTTGATTCTCCCCTTTCTTTTACAAAAAAAAGCAGGGATTTTACTCCCTGCTTTCTGAACTCTGGTACTAGGCTTCTGTGATATTGATTAGTTTGACCTGCGCCTTCGGTTTGTTACATCCCAAGTCAGCATACTTGACTAGTGTCGCTTCATAGATCGGACGGTCAGTCACCCGTGAGAAGATAGAACCGTCTTTATCTAACCAGTCCCAGTCTCCCATCTGGTAAAGCTTCCAGTTTTCCTTGTCTAACTGGAAAATGGTTCCTGCGTCACAATACTTATCAGCAACAAGCGGAATGCCGTTGTAGTCCAACGCTTTCCACCCACCCTTTAGCTCAAGGGTGTTAACGTGGTTCTTGTACTCAAGCATCATCTTCTGATACGCTCTTCGGACTCCGTAAGAAGTCAGCATGAAGTTAATATCAGACCCTGCATAAATCTCGCTCTTGTCGACACCTTCCTGGATATCAAGCTCAGAGATCAAACCGTCAACGTTAATCACGTTAGGGTTCAACCATTTGTGCTCAGTTCGGTCGATTCCGTACAAGGTGGAGTCCAGGGTGAAAATGTTCCCAAGACCAGTCAGTTCAGAGCCATAATTTCCGCTCGTCACGATGATGTCATCTTCTGTAACTGCAACTGCGGTTCCAGAGATTCTGATCGTCAGGTTGTCATGGTCCACGATGTCAATGATTCGAGACTCTGCAACGGCTGTTTCACCGTCTGATTCCAGGATATCGATTCGCTGTCCTTCACCAAAAAACTTGGTGTCGTTTACAGCGATGTCGTTTCCTGCGCCTGCGGTCGTGCTAACAACTGCCATAACCCCTTTTCCGTCTCCGAACAACTGTCGTGCAAAGTTGTCCTTTGCGTCGGTCTGAGCGTCTTCAAGCTCAGTCTCAAGCAAGTTCGCAAACGCTCCTCGATCATTTCGAGACGCCTTCATGACCTTGTCACTCATTGCGATACGAGCGAACACGTTCTTGGTTTCCCAACGTGCCTGCTTCGTGCTTCTGGAGCTAGGCTCAGGAAGCAATCCATCGTCTGCTCTGTTTCCGACCCCGCCATTCTTTCCATATCGAAGCGCCATCAGGATGTCTTTTCCAACGACTTCCTTCGAGCTCTTCTCGATCTGAGCGTAAAACGCTCCTTCCTTTTCGTTCAATTGGTACTGAAGACCTGGTAAGTAAAACGTTTTCAGGGCTTCTTGCACCTTTTCCATGTTTAGTCCTTTCGGCATTGTAATCCCCCTCTTTTAGTTTTAGTCGAACGACTTCATGAATAAATCCGTCGCTTCTCTTAACGTGGTTGGCTTCTCTCCATGATGAAGAGGTGCTGAAGCTCCACTCGGTCCGCCCCCGATGTCTTTCGGTGGACGTTTGTTACTTACGCCCTTCATGTGCTCCTTCAAGATCAGGTCTTTGATCTTTGGGTCTTGCGTAATTTTCTCAAGGTTTCCTTCGTCGGATAGAAGGTCCTCGACGGACTGAGGTCCCTGCGACAGTTTGTCAGCCTTGGCTAACTTGTAGGCAAGCTCCAATCCCCTCGGACTATTCTGTAGCTCTGGAGTTGCTTCCAGTTGCGCAACAATATCGTCTACATAGTCGTTGAAGTCTGGATTTTCCTGCTCAAAGTTTTTAACTGTGCTTTCAAGCTCTCGTTGCCGTCTCATCTGGTCCCGCTCTTCCTCGAAAGGCTTGACCTTTTCATTAGCAATACTTTCTGCGAGCTCCTTTACGACACCCATCGGGTCATCGTAGAAGCGGGATAAGAACTCTTCGTTCATCTGCTCCAGGTCTTCAGGTGATTCGGTTGGCGGGTCCTGAATCTCGCCTTCTCCCTGGTTGGGCTCCTGTGTCTCTCCCTGCGGTGCAATGGAACCGATTCTGTCTTCGAGAGTCTTCAGGTACGCCTTCACATCGAACGTTTCGCCTTCGCCCCCCTCTGGCTCTTCTACAGGCTCCCCTTCTATGTCTCCTTCGGGGTCGTCTGTTATGGGACTCTCAACGGAATCATCCGTTTGACCTTCAATTTCTGAGTCCTCTTGAAATAACGGGTTCTCCGTTAGTGGTCTTCCTTGTTCATCAAATTCTTCGCCTTCGATCTCTTCGTCTTTCTCTGCGAAAAGCTGAAGGTCAATCATTGGCAATAGTGATAAAGCCTGCATCCATTTTTTCACGTTCTCTTCCCCCTTATTAGATTGGTGGTGGTTCTTCGCTATACTCCATCTGTTCTTCTGGAGCTTCAATTCCTGGCTCTTCTTCCATCGGCGGTTGCTGTTGCATTGCCATCTCCTGCAATGCTTGAAGATGAACGTTGATATGCTCTTCGTAGACCTGCTCGATCTCTGGCATCTCTGCAACGATCTCCTCGAACTCTGCCGTGAGTCGGAAGCTGTTATGAACCTCGATATGAATGATATGATCGTCGAAGCTCTTAACGTCTGCCATTGCTCCCTCTTGCATCGCTCTGTTTTCTCTGAGCGCTCTTTGCTGTTGTAGGTTCGTGCTGTTGTCCGCCTGCTCCCAATTGCCCATTTCAAGCATCTCAAAAACTTTGCGTCGCCCAAGGTTGGACAGCATACCAGTCTCTGGGTCGTTGAAGAGTCCTGCGGATAATAGATCGAAGACCATTTGTCTCCTTTGTGCGGGTGACTCTGCCAGAAGTGTTGAGGTCTCGATATACACGTCGTCGGTTGTTAGATCATTTGCTGTCCAGTCAATGACGTCGACCTCGTTGTCTTTACCGACAAACTTGATGATTCTTGGACCGTCTGCGAACTGTTGATACAGTCTGAGCCACTTTTTAGCTATGTTAACCTTTGTGTTGTTCAGGTGTTGCGCTGTTAGTGCAAGCCGTGTGTCGTCCTGCTCCTGGAGGATTGCCAGGGCTACCCCTGAGTTGACTCCAGTTGGCGCAGAGCTGTCTCTGCTGATCTCCGATACTCCTGAGATAATCACGAATAGGTGATTGAGAGCCTGCTCCTCTTCCCTAAATGCGCTCGGCAATGTGTTGTATGTCATGTAGGTAGGAGGTCTCCCTCCTCTTGCGTATGGTATCATTGCTCCTGGAGCCAGTCCTTCTTCTTCCAGGAAGTCCTCGTCGATCGTGCCTTGCTCGTAGGTGATCTGTCCGATTGCGAATCGGTTCATGTATTCGTTGATGCGGTTCTTCAGGTCGTTGTACTTGCGCTGTAATGGTAGCAGGCGCTCGATAACGCTCTTCCCGAAGAACATGTTGACTCCTGAGATTGAATGCTGAACATCGAACGGAAAGTCAAGCGTCCCATTCGGTCCGATTTCGTATGGGAGCGGTCCTGCATGAAGAAGCTCGTTGTCTGTGCAAATTATCAAGCGTCCTTCTGGATGCGCCTTGGATGGTCGCTCATTGTACTCATAAACAATGACCTGGTCCTCTTTCTTCTGGCTCGTTACGGCGTAAGCGCTGTTCCTGTGCCCGAGTCCTCCCATGGCTACGCCTTGCTCCTTGAGCGTAAAGACGTTGACCTCAGAGCCTTCTTCCTTTACTCCCCATAACAGCTCTACTTCGTCTACATGGTAGGTTTTTGCATGAATGATCGATCGGCATTGCTCCAGTGTGCTGAAGGGCGAGTCGGGATAGATTTCAAACGGAGAGACAACGATTGCTTCCACGTCTCCCTCTCTGATCTCCTCTCCTGTCTCTTCATCAACTCCGATCACTCTTCCTTTGTCTGGGTTCCATACGTTCTTCCAGATGGCAGTCCCTGTGGTCTCAGACCAGTTGTTTGCCTGAACCTGCTTTCTTGCCATGATCTCGGTATTGTAAGTGGACTCCAGGATTTTATTGGAGACCTTTGCGCTTGCCAGGTCTCCCCGTTCTCTCGTTGCAGGTCTGGTCTTCGGCACGGGTGATAACCTTGCCAGTTTCGCAAGCCTTGTCTCGATGATCGGTGCGATCTGGTTGTAGACCTCCCGCTCTTGCCAGTGGTAAATCTTCATGACCTCTTCGATGCTCTGTGTGTGCGGGTTAACCTCTAAATACTGGTTGTCCATCAGGAAGTTAATGTTTAGCTTCCACTGGAGCTCGTATGGCAGTCTGTCAAGCTGTCGCTTTGTGAACTCCGTCGTAACGTGCGAGATCAAGTCTTCTTTGTAGAGCGTCTCCCCCGTCTTCTCTTTTGGGACCTTGAATATATCTCGAAGCACGCCTTCACCCCCTCGTTATTCCTTCACGAACTGTCTCATGTATTCGTCTACTTTGCTTTGATCGATCTTACCGTTTGCATTCGCCATCTTGCTCCTGCCCCGTGGAGGTGCGACCTGTCCCTCTTCGATGACGTACTCCCTATAATCTTTTGCCATGATGCGGTTCAAAAGGTCCTTGCGCTCATTCGTCCGCTGTCGGTCGACGTAGACGATGTAGGCGAATAGGATACATATGATGCCCGTCAGGATGTACTCCATGCTACAGTACCTCCTTTGCAGTTTTCAGTCGATCGTATAACAGATC
>PWME01000245.1 GCA_003559235.1 Mollicutes bacterium
ACACTCCGGTGTTCATGTTCGCAGCTTTAAGAATAGGCTCTCCAGATTCTGACACTGACAATTTCCGTTCCGGTGGAGTCGCATATCCACTTGATATTGCTACAGGTTGTGTTGTGACATATGGAAGGGACCTGATGAAGAAAGAACACGTGCATAATCCGGCCAAGAATTTCCTAATGGCAGGGTTTCAAGTGCCTAACTGGGTTGAGCTAAAACAGTTTGTGTTGGAAGCTGCTGAACTAGTTGATGGAGTAAGATTCGTTGGTTGGGATGTCGCTGTTTTGCAAAATGGATTTGAGATGATAGAGGGTAATCAAACCGGCAGTCGACTCTTTTTGCAAGCAGTTGATCAAAAAGGTAGAAGGCATGTCATGAAAGCACGATGATTAAAATGACTTATGACGCTCAATCGAACCGGACCGAAAAGTGATTAGTTGCTGCATTATTTACAACTCACACTTTTTTTATTGAGTCAGCTATCAAAAAGTCAAGGTACTATATGAAGTTTGCAAAAACCATCCAATCTTGGAACGATTGGGCTAGCGTCCATATGAACGAGGACGCATTTGAACCGATCGACCATGAAATCGCCTTGCGACATCGGTTGCCAATAGAGACCATTGTTTCTCGAGGGTAGAGTGTCAACGCTGTTTTCAGGATGAAACAGGTAACCGTCAAAACCTTTGCGCCGCCTTCTTCAGGACTGAATGCTTATTCTGAGTATGAAATATTTCCGGTGTTTATTGTGTTGACTCACAAGTATATGCGTTAACCATTACGCACATACCAACAATACGGGTAAAAAAACAAAAAAAACACCCGCATTAGATTGACTTGAGTACTCAACACGTATATAACCGAAAAAAGATAAACAATGTTTTGAAACAAAAAATAATGGATGAAAAAGAGTTTGCAATGATTATGTTGTGAATTTTGCTGAACCTTCTTTAATGTATAAGTTCGTGAGCTTGCATTTCTAACGACTTGCTATATAGAGTACTATTCAACGAACAAAAAAGGTAAAATGAAAAAAATGGTATTGTATGACGAACAAAAAAATGGTATCATTCAAGTATGAGGTGATAACTGTGATTAAAAGAGAACAGTACTTAACTCAAATCAGACCGTTCATTCGAACGGATTTAATTAAGGTAATTATAGGGATTAGACGTTCTGGAAAATCCACTTTAATGAAACAGATAATGGAAGAATTACGTGCTGAAGGTATAAAAAATAATCAAATAATCTATTTGAACTTTGAGGATTATCGTATAAAAGATTACAAAGACAAAGATAAACTATACGACTATTTAGAAGTTAATGTTCTAAACGATGTAAAAACATATGTGTTTTTAGATGAGATACAAGAGGTAGAAAGCTTTGAACAAGTTGTCAACTCACTCCACGCTACAAAAGACGTGGATATTTACCTAACGGGTTCTAACTCTAAAATGCTATCAGGTGAGTATGCAACATTGCTCACAGGAAGATACAAAAGTTTTAAAGTCTTCCCATTTTCTTATAAAGAATTACTTGAGTATCATCAAAATAAAGATCAGAAAGAAGTATTTAAGGAATTCATCAAGTATGGAGGATTTCCTGTTATACAGGGGTTTGATACAGAAGATCAAAAACGTTCCATTCTTATGGATTTATATGATTCTATTGTCATAAAGGATATTGTGCAACGTCATAATATTTCAGGTATTGATGCTTTAGATAAGTATATTAGCTACTTGTTAAATACCGTATCGTCAACATTTAGCGCTAAAAACATCATAAACTATTTTAGAAACGAAGGCAGAGTGATTAGTAAAGAAACACTGTATAATTATATTAGTCATGCAAAGGAAGTATTATTAATTTACTCTGCAAAACGCTATGATTTAAAAGGAAAAAAACTTCTTACGACGAATGAGAAGTACTTTGTCAATGATCAGGGCTTAAGAGCAACCCGGTTTAACAATGAAAATGATATAGAAAAAATATTAGAAAATATCGTATTCTTTGAGTTGTTGAGAAGAGGGTACGAAGTAACTATAGGTAATATTGGGGATAAAGAAATCGATTTTATTGCAGTTAGAAACACGCAAAAAATTTATATTCAAGTTACCTATCTAATGGAGACATTAAAAACAAGAGAAAGAGAGTTTGGTTCTTTAAACATGATTAAAGATCAATACCCTAAATATGTGCTTTCTTTAGACGAAGTAGATTTTTCGCAACAAGGAATTCAACATAAAAATATTATCGATTTTCTACTAGAGTAAATACTAGAACTCAGTCTTAATTTCATGTATTGTAGACTTGTAAATGATGTGAGACCGTTAAAAGTTACAATGAATTCCGATACACCGAGGTGTACCGTAAATGGAATATGATTCACTAATCTTGACACGCAGTTAAGGAACAATAAGGGAGTGTAGACTCTTTTTTTACGCTCTATTTCAATTGTAAAGCACTTACAGTGATTGCCGCCGGTAAGCGCACATAGAGAATTTTGTTGTTTATTGCTTTTCTATGTGACGGTTAACTGAATTTTGATAAAAACTTGTAACGTTGTACAATGAAAGTGGATATAAACGGGAGGAGATGCTAGTGGTTATGAAGAAATGTGTTTTGTTTTTGCTCGTTTTAGGGGTGTCATTTACGTTATTTGCTTGTGATTCGGCTGAAGAGGCAGATGAGCCTTCCATTACAAGCATCAGCGTGAACGCAGAAGATATTCAAGACGAATTTTTGTTAGACGAGTTTTATGTGAGCGATGTCAGGTTAACCATCACCTACGATGATGGAAACAGTGAAACCATTCATCTGACGGAAGCGATGATCAGTCGCGAAGACATCCAGTCATTGAACAGTCCTGGCACGCATACGATTACCGTCACCTATGAGAATCATTCCACGACGTTCACCATTACGCTCATCGAAGACGTTGATGATTTGACGGGCACGTTGATGGCCATATACGAGATGGGCGTGGAGGCAGGGGAAATCCCTGATAGTTACGAAGAGTGGTTAGAGACGGTGAGAGGGCCCAAGGGTGAAGACGGAAGGAAAGTGAATTTTCAGGTTTCTGATGATTATATACAATGGCAATACGATGGTGAGGATACTTGGACGAACCTGATTGAACTTGCGTCACTGATAGGTCCACAAGGAGAACCCGGTGAGGATGGCGCGGATGGTCACGGGGTCGTCATGCAAGTGAACGAGGACCATATCCAGTGGAAATATGAAGGCGATACGGAATGGAAGAATCTCATCAGCCTTGATCTGCTTATGGGTTCCAAAGGGGACGAGGGTCAAGATGGAAGAGAAGTGGTCCTCCGTGTTTTCGATAATCATATCCAGTGGCAGTATGAGGGTGATGAGGAATGGACAAACCTCATCGAAGTCGCTTCACTCGCCGGGTGGCATGTCGTGCGCTTCATCGACGAAGACGGGACGGTGCTCGATGTGCAACTGATTCGTGGTGGCGATGACGCCCAGGAGCCCGATCCCCCCATCCGCAAGGGACGTACCTTCACGGGATGGAGCGAGAACTTCACCGAAATCACCGAAGACATGGACTTCGTTGCACAATACGACACGCTTACCTACACGGTGCAATTTGAGTCGAACGGTGGCACTGCCGTCGATGCGATGGAGGGAGTCGAACACGGGGCGACGGTGGAATTACCTGTTCCCGAGAAGTACAGACACGGCTTCATCGGATGGTATCTGGGCGAAGATGCCAACGCCGGACCGTTTTATGACACGTCATACGTGAAGGGAAACATCACGCTGTATGCCCGATGGGAGTATAAAGCATTCAAGTTGGATTTCGTCGTGCTCAACCAACGGTATGATGGTCCGTATGGTCAACGACTTCTTCCCGACGAAACCATCGTTGATGTGTCGCTTTCAAACAACCACTCGGGAGCCCTAACATCGCTTGGACGCATCCTGATGTGGGGGAACAACGACAGTGGTCAGCTCGGTGATGGTACCACGGAAACGCGCAGAACGCCTGTTGAAATCACTGAACGGTTCGATCTGCGCGCTGGAGAAACCGTCATCGACATCAGTTTGCATCGAGCAAGATCGATAGCCTTGACCTCTGATGGGCGCGTGTTTACGTGGGGGACGATATGGACGCTTGGCGACGGCAGCGTCGCGATGCGAAACGTACCGGTTGACATTACCGACCAGTTCGACCTTGCGGACGGTGAACAGATCGTTGTGGTCTCCATGGGAGATGGGCACGCTTCGGCGTTAACCTCTGATGGGCGCTTGTTCATGTGGGGATGGAATTACCATGGAGCCATTGGCGATGGCACGACGCAACACCGAAAGACACCGGTTGACATCACCGATCAATTTGCGTTCGGCGAAGACGAGACAATCGTCGACATATCTATGAACGGCTACAATTCCTCGGTGTTGACTTCCGTGGGAAGGCTCTTCACATGGGGAAACAATGGCATCGGGCAACTCGGTGATGGGACGACTGAGAATCGACATGTTCCCACCGATATCACCGACCAGTTTGGCTTGACTGCGGATGAGACCATCATCATGCACAACCTAGGGCAGTCCCATGCGGGGGCTTGGACATCTGAAGGACGCTTGTTTATGTGGGGAAACAATCAACACAGTCAACTCGGGCACGGCATCGGCCCCGCTCGGTACGAACCGTTTGACATCAGTGACTACCTTCCGTTGGATGAGGAAGAGACACTGAACGACATCGCTTTGGGTTCGAGTACCAGCACGGTCTTGACCTCTACGGGACGAGTTGTCCTGTGGGGACAGCGCTTAATCGGCGATGAGTCGGGCCTTACAAGGGATGAAATCTACCCGCTTGAAGTTACGCCCGCGCTTCCCGTAGAGGATGGAAGCGTCATTACCGCGATATCTACCGGCTCCGAGTTCAGAGGAGGGCCTATCAGCGAGAACATGGCGTTTCTGACCGAAAACGGGCATCTCTACATGTGGGGATTGAACTGGCATGGTCAGCTTGGCGATGGCGCGACCGGCAGAAGCCAACACGTGATACGAACTTTTGCCCAGATGCACTCGATGCATACGGCATATTACAATCACGGAGATGTCGTGAATGTCTTCGAGCCACATAAAGACGGCCACATCATCAGCGAATGGCATCTCGACCCCGGCCTGATGACGCCCTTTGATTTTCTTGAGCGTGAGCGGATGGGTCAAGAAGACTTGACGCTATACGGCCGGTGGCTGACCGAGTACAAGGGCATTCTCTCCGCGTGCATCCGAGACACCTTTTGCATCATAGAGACGGATCAAGGACCCATCGGTCTTCCCGATACGTATTTCTTCGATTTCCTTTTAGATATCGATATCGGTGATGAAGTGAGGGTGTATGGTGTGTTAAAGCCATACAGAAACATGAACTACATTCCGGACCCGATGGTGGATAGCATCATCAGTGTGAACAACCCGTTGCCAAAACCGGTATGTCTCGATGCCGTCGAACTTGATGATTTCGATGCGTTATCACGGGCTTTTGGCCACCGGGTTTCCCTTAGTGGGTTTTTGGTGATGGATGTCGAGGAGCGGCATTTGCTCGGCTACCTTGAAGACCGTGATGTGCTCGTTCGACTTCTAAACCCCTACACCGATCAGGAAATCACCATGATTCACAGCGCGTTCCTGACCAATGACGTGATGGTCGATGCGTTGCTCGCATTGGAATACGGAGACATGATCGACATTCACGGTCCGGTCTTGAAATGGCGCGACGGCCAAAACACGCCGTACTTGTATGTCACACACGAGACAGCGATTGTTGAGAGTTCGTCATCCTACGATTTCAGCCCGTATCTTGAGGTCGAGGGCGAAGACGTCATCAAAGTTTCGCTAGGCATCGAGCATCAGATTGTCTGGACCGTTGACGATGACCGTTGGCCGGACGTGACATTCGACAGTGCCGACGAGGCGGTGGCGATCGTCGACGAGCACGGTCTCATCATCCCTGTTAACCCTGGGCGTACTACCATCACGGTCGCGCTCACAATCGACCTGTCGGTCTACGTGACGATTGTTGTCGCTGTCTATGCCCCAGAGTAAACAAGTCATTTTGTTAAGTGCGGAAAGGCTTCAGTGATTCTACCTGAAACTACGCGCCAAAATCATCACCCGTCAGCCTAGAGACGATGGCTTTGGGTGTGCGCGAATCAAGGCGATTGAAACGAAGCGTGTGTTTCTCTTGACTGCCATGCGTTCTTCTTTGGTAAACGAAAAATCATTGATGCCTTTTTGATAAAGCGGTTGTTTCAGTGCTTTTCGTTAAATAAGATTTGGGTTTCAAAGGGATTGAACTGTTTGAAGTGGCACAGATTTTTGATGTGAGCTGTGATTATGATGTGTTGATGTTGATACCCTTCGAAGTAGATATTGATGATATTGTTTTATGTTGAAGGAAAGTTGGAAGGTGCTAGTTTTTAGCACCTTTTTATGACTATCATATTGTATTTCTAAAGTCCAACCCAACGAATAAAATCGGTCCAACTCAACTAATCATCTTGTGTAAATCATATATTACAATTAAAAGTGATGCACCTGACCGGCCCTTGATAGTTGGTCCCGTTTGAATGAGAGAAAACGACTACGCGAACTACTTTATCCTCACTTTTATGAGCACGTTTATTCTCGATTAGGATATCAAGCTGATTATGCGAAGCCTTATTGAAAAATAATTAATAATGTTTTTATACATAATATCAAAATAAAAAAGAGTTAAAAATGTTTTCATTGAATATCTTTCCGTATCGTGGTATGATGAGCATGAGGTGATCCAATATGTTCTTCAGAGAAAGATATTTCAAAAAAATAGAGCCGTTTATTGAGTCGGATTTGATAAAAGTCATGACTGGCATGAGAAGATCGGGTAAATCGGTTCTATTAAATCAAATTATGAAAAAGTTATCAGAAAACGGAGTGAGTAATGAGCATATCATCTTCATTAACTTTGAATCGTATAAGCACAAGGATTTATACAATGCTGAAACACTTTACGCATACTTGAGTGATAGGTTGGATGTAAAGAGTAAGTTCTATCTATTTTTTGATGAAATTCAAATGGTTCATGAATTTGAACGGGTACTGAACTCGTTAAGAGTGGACTACAATGCTTCTATTTTTGTTACCGGATCAAACGCAAATCTACTGTCAGGCGAACTAGCAACCCTGCTATCGGGTAGATATGTGAAATTTGATATATTTCCGTTTACTTTCAAAGAGTACATTACCTATTTACATTTGGATCCCAAGGATGACAAAGTCTTTAAGGACTACATTGTATATGGTGGCATGCCACAAACATTTAACTTTAAAAACCCTAAAGAAAAAGAAGCGTTGCTAACTGATGTATTAGACTCCATTGTTTATAAAGATATTTTAACGAGCTTATCAGCTAAAAACATAGAAACAATAAAAAGGTTCATAAACTACGTATTGCATTCCACAAGCTTGGACTTTAATGCACAATCCATAGTGAGATACCTGAAATCTGAAAGAATCAACACGACTCCAGATACGATTTATGCGTATCTAGATGCGATTTTAAACAGTATGATTGTAAGGAAATGTTCTCGATATGATATTAAAGGAAAGAAAGTTCTCAAAAGACAAGAAAAGTATTATGTTGCGGATTTAGGTTTAAGAAACCATACACTCAATTTTGATAACATGGATTATGGTGCATGTTTAGAAACCATCGTATACAACCAGCTAGTCGCAGATGGTTATGAAGTGTATATAGGAAAAATCAAGGATCACGAAGTCGACTTCATTGCTCATAAACAAAATAAAAAAGTATACATACAAGTTGCTTATCTGCTTGCGAATGATGAAATTATCAATAGAGAGTTTAGAAGCTTAGAAGCTATTGAGGATAATTATGAAAAAATAGTTATTTCAAATGATGCTTTTGACTTTTCAAGAGATGGAATTAGACATGTGAATATCATCGATTTTCTTCTCAGGGGGATATGATGCACTGATCTTGATACACAGTTAAGTTACAATTAATTCCGATACAACGAACCCTATCATATTTCATACGACCTATTATATCGTTCTTAACCATGTTTTATGATGCCCTTGCAATTGGAGATGATACACTTTCAGTGCCTATTACTTCTTGTTTTGAGGCATGCGGTACCACCATCGCCGATGAACACCAACACCCATCATTTATCTGACAAGCCGACGTATCGTCTGTTTGTCAGTTTTTTAGTGAGCAATACAAGCAGTTTAATCATCTAACAACACATTTCCGCATCACTGTTATATAGGTAAAAAGAACAAAAAATTACTCACATATCATTGACTTGGGTAGCCGTTACCTATATACTTTGAGTATGTGAATGGGGTGATTTCATGTTTAAGCTTAAAAAGCTTCCACCTGATTATGACTTTAGTACTAAGAACATACTCATGAAAACGAATGAAGCGAACAAAGCCTTAGCAGAGCTGAAGGGTTTTTCGGACGTCATACCCAATAAGAGCATATTGTTGAATGCC
>PWME01000095.1 GCA_003559235.1 Mollicutes bacterium
ATATACTTATCATTGTAAAGCCATAACGATAGCGTATGATTCCATGAAAAAACCCCTTCAGGTGCGAGCGGCTTAACCCGCTCATCAAGATAGCGTTCTTGGAATAAATAATCAATTAGTGCATCACTATCCATCGTCGTATCTGAAAAAACATCACTACGGGGATTGCTCAATAAATAAAGCCGTGTTGAACGATTCAATGTCATCACATTGGCTTCATCCGCATCAACACGCGAGCGTTCAATCATCCTTCCAAAAGCAGGAATAGAAAATGCCGCAATGATTGCGAGAATGACGATAATAATGAGTAACTCAATTAGCGTAATACCGTTTTTGTTTTGAGAAAGTGACTTCATCTTTACACCCCACAAGTGCAATCAAAAAGCCGATTGCTTGTGGCAACCGGCTGTCTTTGCAAGACCCATGGCTTTCCGTCCCGAAGTCACCTTCGGTTTGGCTTTTCATCAAGTTTATATATATTTTTAGTGACATTTTGTCAAGCTTTTTACGTCACGTTTAAACCTTGCCTTTGAAGCGGTACCGTGTTACGCTAAAACCATCATATATAGGAGTGATTATATGGCTATTTATCAAGACACATTTACCTTATCAAATGGGATTTCCATACCAAAAATTGGCTTTGGAACAGCCCCACTTAAAGGGAGTGATGCATATCAAGCCACTAAAGCGGCACTAAAAGCTGGCTACCGGCATATTGACACTGCCCAAATTTATCAAAATGAATCAGAAGTTGGACAAGCCATTCACGATAGCGGCATTCCGCGTCATGAATTATTCATTACCACAAAACTTGATGCAAGCGTAAAAACAACCGAAGGCGCTTTTAAAGCCTTTGAAGGATCCTTAAAACGCCTTCAAATCGATTATGTGGACTTGTATTTAATTCATGCCCCATGGCCATGGGAAGAGAAATTTGCGAACTATGATAAAGGCAACGTTTTGGCATTTAATGCCTTAATAGAACTTGAAAAAGCTGGAAAAATACGCGCCGCTGGTGTGTCTAACTTTTCGATTGATGACTTAGAAAACCTCCGCAAACATTGTAAGATGATGCCGCGCGTCAACCAAATCAAGCTTCATATCGGCCACCCACAAAAGGCGGTTGTCGATTACTGTAATAAACATAATATCCTCGTCGAAGCGTATTCACCGTTAGGACGCGCCAAAGTACTCAATCATGAAACCATTGTAGAGCATGCCAAAAAACTTGGGGTATCGCCTGCACAACTATGTGTGCGTTATCCACTTGAAAAAGGCATTCTACCTTTGCCACGTTCAGGAAAAACGGAGCACATCATCGCCAATCGTTCAGTGGACTTTACCATTGATCAAACAACCCTTGATATTCTAGATAACTTATCGATTGAATCCATTGAGTTTGGGACACCGATAAAAGAAACTAAGAACTAATCTAACAATGATTGACCTAGTAATTGAAATAGTAATCATTAGCATTATAATACTGCTGTAAGACTTTTATGCGATTATCCTGTATTAATATAGCTTTTCCAAGCAACAAATTTTCATTATGAAAATACTTGCTTTTGTGCTTTTGTTTTGATACTATTAAAGCACAAAAGGAAGTGTTATTATGACTAATGAAGAAATTATACAAGAAATTGTAAGAGAAAAAGGATATGTTTCTAGCAAAATACTTAAAGAGAAAAACATACCTAGTTGGTATCTTTCTAATATGGTAAGAAAAGATCTTCTTAGAAGAATTGACCGTGGTATATATGTAAATGAAAAAGGTATACATGATGAATACTTCGTTTTTCAATATCTTCACACAAAATCGGTTTATTC
The DNA here is from genome assembly GCA_003559235.1 of Mollicutes bacterium. GTDB lineage: Bacteria > Bacillota_I > Bacilli_A > Izemoplasmatales > Izemoplasmataceae > PWME01. The sequence goes on from PWME01000095.1 coordinate 1,828, forward strand.
TTACTCGAACGCACTTTATCTACAAGGACTAACTGATCAAATACCAACACGTCTTGAAGTCACCGTTTATCAAGGCTATAATACACACCGTTTTGATAAGAATGTTATTGCGCATTATGTTAAGAAAGATGTTCACAATCTCGGCGTGATAGATATACTCAGTCCTTATGGAAACTCAGTTAATGTATATAATAAAGAGCGAACACTATGTGATTTGGTAAGTAGTAAAAAGATCATTGAGTCGGAGGTATTTAAAAAAGCCTTTCAAACGTATTTTCAACAAATGGATAAAGACGTTCATAAACTTATGAAATATGCAACAAAACTAGGCATTGAGTCTGAAATGTTTACACTTATAGAGGTGCTTTCATAATGAATAGTCGTGCTTTGTCCGATAAGGCAAAATACCTAGCAAACAAGCATAATGTGACTGCAAGCTTGATTATTAATCATTATTTTTTTGATGCGATTCTAAGAAGAATTTCTAGAAGCATTTATCACAAACAGTTTATTTTAAAAGGTGGATATTTATTATCGATCCATTTGGGCATTGCCACAAGAACGACAAATGATTTAGACTTTCTTTTGAAAAACCATTATAGTGATGACAATGCTTTTTTAAGGATTGTGCAAAATATAATCAACATAGATGTTAATGATTCAATAAAATTTGAGATAATTGGTATTGATGAAATTCAAGATGGGCTTGCAAAGCGCGTTAAGCTACTATCAAAATTAGAACGTATTAGGCAACCTGTTAACATAGATATTGCTAAACCGGAACCAATACACCCTAATGTAAAACTAATGAACTATACTTCAATTGTAAATGGCGATGAAATAAAAATACGTGCGTATCCTTTTGAAACAGTTTTAGCTGAAAAACTGCAAACCGTTGTTTCTTTGGGATTAGCAAGCAGTAGAGCAAAGGACTTATTTGATTTGTTCATAATTAGTAAGCGAAGCTTCAATGATTTAGACCTTCATAATATTTTAATTGCCATTGAAAAGACATTTAAACACCGTGGCACTTACTATAACCACGCATTTATCGTTAATGTGTTATTGAGTATCAAAAATAGTGTGTTACAACAAAATCTTTGGAGAAATTATGAGAGAAAACATTATTTTGCAAAAGGAATAACGCACTCAAGCTTAATCGGCTCAATCATTGAAATGATTAACAAAATCTTTGATGAGTAGATTGTTTGTCTCTTCATCAAACATGCATACAGATACTCCATAAAAACAATAATTGTAATGATTATGAAAAAAAACGCGCATCCATTATCGATGGTGATAAACTATACCATTGTAGCGGTGGCGTTTTTTTATTATACTATTTGATTTAATGTATGCAATGCAAATGATGCATCAAATCATTGATTCATCAACGCATTAAATAATTATTCTTTTTACCCTATTACTTAGTAGGCAATGCTTTCACTGCATTTCTAATGGTTCGCATGGTTTGATTTGCGTCCTTATACCAGTTCGGCGCAAATACCCGAATGATTGTCCACCCACGTGCTTGTAAATATTTTTCATCATGGTACAAAGATTCGCGAACATCACTGTTATGCGGTGCATGCACATCACATATAACACCAACTTTGCCAATCGTGTCTGGTGTAAAGAGTGCAAAGTCCACCGTTTCTTTGCCAATACCGACATCACTTTCAACCGTAAACGCTTCTTTTTCTAAGCGTTTAAGGATTGATTCTTTAAAGGCTGTTTTTGTGGTTTGTTGCGCAAGGGTTTCTTCTGAAAGGATCGATAACAATTCACGCGCTGATGTTTTATTAGACGATGCAATATGGAAACAGTATTCTAAGTATTGTTTTAAACGTTTTGGACCCATGCTTTTTAAATCATCGACTTTTAATTCTGCTGGGTGAAATGAGGTTACAATATAAACTTTTTGTTTGGCGCGTGTAATCGCCACATTAAGGCGGTTTTGACCGCCTTCACTGTTTAGCCAGCCAAACTGTCGGTAAAATTTTCCAAATCGGTTTTTGGCATAGGCAGTGGAAAAGATGATTATATCGCGTTCATCGCCTTGGACATTTTCAATGTTTTTCACAAACAAACTATGATCTTCACCTTTTTCATGCCGGGACAGTTCTTTCGCAAAACGTTTTGCGTGAACACTTGAAGAAAGCAACAGCGAATCAATCATATCTTCAATGAGATTACGCTGTTGGGTATTAAAGGTAATAACCCCAACCGTCGTATCATCTGCTTTTTCTCTTAACACGCGTTTTAATAATGTTATAACTTGATCTGCTTCTTTTTTGTTGGCGCGTTGTTCCCAAAGACCATCTTCACAAACGATGGTTTCAATCGGTGGCTTTTTAGGGGTATCGACGTTTGGTGATACAATAAGGCGTCCATCGTAAAAAGCATGGTTTGAAAACGCAATGAGTTCTTCATAGCGTGAGCGGTAATGATAGTTTAACACTGTCTCTTTGTATTTATAACGTGCTAAATCAAGTAAACTTTGGGCGTCTAAGGTAATGTCTGGGATTGCTTCTTCATCAATATCGTAATCAATACGCCCTTCGCCGAGTGCGGAAGGTCTTAGTTGTTTCGTATCTCCCGCAATAACGACTTTTTTCGCGCGGTAAATGGTTGGGACGGCCTTTTCAACAAAAAGCTGCGATGCCTCATCAAAAATAACCAAATCAAACATCGCATAATTAAGCGGAATAATCTCTGAGACGACTTCTGGCGTCATCAGCCATACATTAATGTGGCTAAACAGTTCGAGTTGATAGCGATCAATAAACGATTTAACCGACATTTTGCGGTTGCTTTCGAGTTTGTGGCGAATATCCATGATGCGTTTAGAATCTGTAAAATCAAGCGCTTTTTTGTATAGCTGCATATGGAAGTTTTCCTCACACATCATGCGTTTTGTATCCATCGCTTCACGCAATTTGCGCATGAGTTTTTGATAGTTGGCAATATCGTGCACTTTATCTTGATTCGCGGCTTCAAACTGCTCAATGATCCCTGTATAAAGTGCATCAAAAATCATGGTATGCTTGCGGTGAACATTGTCGGTTGAGGCAAAGGGTTCATCGTGCATGAGCATGCTTAAATAACGCTGCTCATCGTCATGCATTTGACGTAATGTATGGTGGGCTTTATCAAAGGTATGGTAGCGGTCTTTAATGGTTTGAAATAGTGTTTCATCTTCAATGAGTGCTTTTAAAAACTTCTTTGCATGACGCGGTTTTTGAAACCAAAATCCTAGTTTAGATGCCTGTTTTTTCATGAATCGACGCTTCAATCTTGGTTTATTGAAAAACCATGCTTTTTGATAAGCACTATAAAATGTTTCAAACGCATCATAAAACGCCTTTCGTTTCAGTTTTTCACTGCGGGTTAAGGTTAATGCCATCGGTTTTAAAACAGGATATTCTTCAAACAATGTTTTGTATGTTAATAAATCGCGTGAGGTTGATGGTTTCTTAAACCTACTTTCAATGGCAGTTAGCTTATCATAGGTCAACGGACGAAAGCGTGCGGTGAACACTTCATAAACACGTTCAGGCGGCAAGGACGCATCAATTTTTTTCATCGCCAAATAACGGCTGTAAAGATCGCTTAACGGCACGCCAATTTTTGATGGCATGTAAAACGCATCATGTAAACGGCGTAACTTTTGTAAGTAACGATTAATGGTTGCATCGGCTTGCATGCGGTCGTTGTTCGTTGAACGCACGTGAACTTTTGGATCAAGATACGTTTGGACTTGTTTATAAAACGCTTGCTTATCTTGTGCATCATCAATAAACATGGCATACGGTGATGCGTGGCCAAGACGGTTTTTAATGACATCTAAGGCAACGCGCTTTTCACTGACGACAAGCACGTTTTCGCCTTTATCGATTTGTTTGGCAACGAGTGATGTAATGGTTTGTGATTTCCCCGTCCCTGGTGGACCCCAAACTACCAAACGGTCATGCGTATCGATTAAATCGAGGACGTGTTCTTGGGAGTGATTTAAGTCATTAATCGCGGTTAAGCGTGCTTCTTCTACGCTTTGAAAGTTGTCAGATGTAAACGGATTGGCTTGGTTGTAATCATAGGGGACTAAGGGTTGATCAAGCAGCGTTTCTAACAAATCGTTATAGGTTTCTTTTTCGATAATATGGTTGATGTCTTCTTGCATATGCGATGTGTGGATTTTTGCCATGGTTAACACAACATTATAAACAAGCGATAAGTCACCTTTTTTGGTTTTCGCAAAATCATCTTTTTTTCTGGGTTCAAACGATGCAAACGTATGCTTAAACGCGGTTTTTCCTTTAATTTTTATATGATTCGCCTCTAAAAACGGTATGAAAACACGATCAATCGTTTTTAGTGATAACGACTCCGCATCCGGAATATTTTCAATGCTTTTTAATCGCGAAGCTTTTTGGTTCGCAAGGAGTAAATCCCGGTTGTATACAACATCTTTTTCATGGTCAATGCGTAAATAAAAGTCCACCCCTTGGCGTTTCAATATAACGGGAATGAATAAAAGTGGCGCTTTTACTTCAAAATCATCACCCCGTAATTTTCCTTCAATAAATGGGGTCGCGATAAATAAGCCACTAGACCCGCGTTCACGCAGTGAACGATTAACTTCGCGATAGAGTAAGGTTAATCGGCGATGAAAGGTTTCTTCAGCATCACTAGAAAAACCATCTTCTGAAGCCGTTAATCGCAATGCTTGTTTAGAGTACTTACTCAAAAAATCCGGCACCGATTTCATGAGTGATGGAACCCATAAATCAATGGAATGACGGTTTGCAAGTCGTCCCATAAACAAGTTGCGGTTTCGTCTTGATAAGTTCGTTAAACGGTCTTTATAAGTTGATAGCACCTGTTTTGAATTGCTTGAGACACCCACTTCATGCACTTGGGCATGAAGATGCGCATAAATAACGCGCAAAAACGCATCCGCATACTGCTCAATAAACGCATCCCCTAAGCCTTGAATGGCTTTAAAATCATCGCGTTTCAGCGGGCGGTTTGCGGCAATGGCGCGCAAGGATTCATCAGAACAGACCTGCGCTTTTCGACCCGTCATGTCTTGCGTTTCTTGTTTGAGTTGATCGCGTGTTTCTGAAAGTTTTTCTAGTAATGGATCGTGTTTTAATGGCATTGTGCACCCCCAGTGATGCGTTTTTACTTGGTGCGATACTGTTCAAACCAGTTGGTAATGGCATTTAATCGCTTTTTACGCGATAACGGTTTTCCACTACGTGACAGTTCGTGATTTTCACCTTTGACCCATAAAAACTCCGTGTGAATGCCTCGCACTTTTAATAAGGCGTAAAGTTGTTGGGCTTGTTCGATGGGACAACGGTAATCTTCATCCGCATGAATAAATAACAAAGGCGTTTCAATATGTTTTGCGTATGCAATCGGTGACTGCTTCAGGAGTTTATCATAATGATGCATGGGGTCGCCACCGGTTTGGTCTTTGGCAAACATATAGCCAATATCCGATGTCCCAAAAAATGAAAGCCAGTTACTAATGGAACGTTGGGTTACTGCGGCTTTAAATCGGTTGGTATGACCAACCATCCAGTTTGTCATAAAGCCACCATACGACCCACCTGTTACAAACAGTTCACCTTCATCAATGCCTTTATACTTCGCGAGTACACTGTCGGTAAAATCCATTAAATCATCATAATCGATAGTGCCATATTTCCCGCGTAAATCCGCAAACTGATTGCCCTTACCATCGGAGCCCCGGGGATTCGCAAACATCACAACATACCCCAAGTTAACCCACACTTGCATTTCGTGGTAAAAGACTGAGCCATAAACCGTTTTGGGTCCGCCGTGAATATTTAAAATCGCGGGGTGTTTTTTTGAAGGGTTGTAATCTTTTGGCAATAACACAAACCCATCAACCGTATGGGTTGTTTTATCGACAGAATGTGAGATGGGTTCCGCCACATAATACTCTTTTAACGCATTAACATTTTGTCTTGTGCGCATGGTTAAAGTCTTCTTATTAAGATCACAATCGTATACTTCTTGTAAGCGTGTGCCCTTCATACCAATCATCACAAGACCTTCGCGCGTTGATGCAATGCCATCGATGGAACCGTCCATCGTAAAAACGGTCTCTAATGTGCCTGATGCGGTTAACCGCATTATTGCAGTATCGGTATGAACCGTTGACACAAACACCCACGCACCCTCATGCATCACCGCTTGCGTTGAAGAAATCACACGGCAATCGGTGCCAATGGTATTGCCAAATGAACCGCCGAATGTTTTAAATGGGGTTAAGGATTTATTTTTGAGCTCGTAAAAGTCAGGATTTTCATTTAATCCATAGGTATCCATCGCTTTCGCTAAAACAATCAACTTTTCATCAAAAGGCATGAGTTTGACAACATTCATGTCAGATGCATCATATAAGGTTTTATGTTGTTTTGTTTTTATGTTATACGCATACACATTGGTGTATGGGGTTTTTACCGCTTCTTGTACTTTGCCCGTATAATAAAGCGTCTGCCCATCTGGTGAAAACACATGGCTTTCAACGGAGAAGGTTTTATCCGTTAAACGTTTTATGGTGCCGTCGTTTAAGTTGTATAAAAACCGTTGGCC
>PWME01000125.1 GCA_003559235.1 Mollicutes bacterium
CAGGATGTGACACCTGTAACTGTTCTAACGCTTTGTCAAATCCTTCAATAACATCGGTTTTCACAGTAGTCATCGCTTTCGCTGTCCCGATAATGGTTTCGGCTTCCAAATCAACAGCGGTTAACTTTGTGTATGTCGAACCGAAATCAACCAACAAGTGAACGCCTTGCATTACCCTAAGTCCTCTCGTAAATGCGCAACGGCATCTTCTATGTTTGAGCCTGGTGGGTATACGCGATCAAATCCCATTTTTTTAAACCGGGACTCTACTTCTTTAAAATTTTGTTTTCCAACCACGATGTTTCCCCCTACATACAACTTAATGTTTGTAAGGCCTGCTTCATCACAGTTTTCCCGCATATACTTACAGTCCATCTCACCATGACCATAGAGTGATGAAACCAAAATCGCTTTTGCGTTGGTTTCAATCGCAGCGTGAATAAAATCTTCTTGCGAACTTAAAACACCGATATTCACCACATTAAAGTCATGCTCTCGTAACACATGTTCGATAATCTTGTTTCCCACCGCGTGTACATCTGCGCCGATGACACCGATGACAACCGTAATCATAACAGCCACCCTCTCATGATGTTTTGCATAGAAAAAGGACAATTTTTTTCATCATTATCCTTGGTTTTTTGGTGAAACGAAAAAGCCTCGCAGTCCATTGCATACCACTGGATGGTTTCTTTCACAACATCGTTTTTATTTTGTGTGCGAATCATTGGTAGACCCTCTATCGTTCACATATTTGTGAAAACGCTTTATCCAATTACTATTATAACGTAGTTAAGCCATAAATCAACTGTTTTTCAAAAAAAAGTGTAAGCGTTTTTATATTTATTCTTCTCACGTTATATTACCCCATAAAAAAACATGCGATATCGCATGTTTGTTTGTGTGCTATCTTTATGCCGCTTTCATTTTAAAGCGTCGATAATAATCTTCAAATTCACCTTCATATTTCAAGAAACGGTCTAATATATATGGTTCAAAGTACTCTTTGAACTCTAACTCCAACAGTTCTACCGCGCGTTTATGATTCAACGCCGTTTTATAATTGCGCGATTGACGTAAGATTTCATACACTTCAGCAAGCAATATGATTTGACCTTCTTGGCTACGCTGAATGCGTTTCATCCGTTCTGCAAAGCGTTTATCAGCGGTCTTTTCGAAATGGGCACGAATAATATCCTCACTTTTTTGATTCAACTGCAAGCGTTTAATGATAACACTGCCTAAAATTGTCTTCTCACGAATAACCTGGTAATCTTTTTCATTTAAGACCTCTTTGTTTTCGTATTCCATAATCGACAAATCATCCAAACGATCGACATGAATCTTTGAATACTGATATATTTCTGTACACACATTGGGACTTAACCCTAAAATATTGCCTAGACGAGAGGCAATTTCAGCAACCCGGTAGACAGCGTTTTTATCAATTTCCCCGGTTTGGCTATTGAACACACTGATGACATCAAACACATCACCAACAACCGCTTTGAAGTCCACTTCCATATCGCGCCGCTTCACCAGTTCTTGTTTACGCTTTTCATTCATCATTTCACCCACGGTTACGGTAGAATAAAGCGCGATGTTAAATATAATTAAAACAAGCGTTCGTAAGATGATGTCTATCGACACAGTATAATCTGTCACAACCAAATATTGATACAATGATTCAATTGATGAGGCTTGTTCATAAAGCGGGTACATTATGGTGATATGGATGACAGTCATTAAAACCAACACCCATTTAAAAAGCACCCGCAACAAACGAGCGTCTTGATAAAGTGCAATCACAACCAAAGCAAAATAAATCAATACATAACCCGCCTGTGTGATGGAAAAATCCACAATATTGCCAGCGCCAGCCGAGACACGCAGTTTAATGTATACACCAAACGATGCCAACAAAATATACACACTGGCAATATACATTGCCATTTGTTGTTTAAGCAACGTACGAGGCTGTTCATTAATGATGCGTTTTAAGGTGGTATTAATCGCAAACATGACAATGGCAAACCCAAAAATGACAATATAATTTGGGTTTCTGACCCCAATAATGGTAAACAATAAAAATACAATATTCGTAATTCTAATAATGTTTTTAATAATGCGATTGCGTCGGTATAAAACACTGGTTTCATCTAAAATATCCACACCCGCTTCAAAACTAAAGCGGTCAACAATTTTTTTCAATATTTTACGATAGAGAATCCGCATCCTTCTTCGGAAGGTTGATACCTCTTTGTCTTTGGAAGATGTTGGGGATGACTGGCGGATTTTTTGTATGGCACGCTTAAAAAACATCGCGATTTTATCCAAACGCGTTGTTTCGTTAGGATCGACCCCTTTGCTAGATGCTTCAATATAAGCCTTTAGCTCATCAGGGTCTTGATCGGCTTTCTTGAAAAAATCGTCAAGGTTTTTGTCGTGCTTAGCCATCGGTTCACATCCTAGAGGTCAATATCAAGGGTTAACGGTTTATACGATGGATCTTTACGCGCTTCTTCTTCATTAAGAATTTGTGCAACACGGGTTGATGCCGCTGCGGCAATGGCGCCAACGATGTCATCTAAAAATGTATGGCAGGCTTCTTTACTGGTTTTGCCTTCATCGTTAAGTCGCGCAACAATACCAGGTTTGTTTACATCGATGTCACCAAAGTTGGTTTTCCCAATTGTACCATAAAGGCCTGCGAGTTCAAGACCAAACAGCTCATCAATGCCAAACATTCCTAAATCAGAGTGTAGTATCTCTCTTAATGGTTCACGAATGAGGTTTTCCTCTGTTAAACGATCAATTTCAGCACCGAGTTGAAGCAAATGAAATGTATCGCGTAATGACAAAATTTTCTCAACCGAATCAACACACGTTTTCATTGAAATGCCATCGCTCCATTTCATTTGTTGTTGATACGCAATATCAGCAATCTCATCAACAGTAACGCCACGTTCATTCAATGTTTTGACATTCATTTCAAGCATCTCTTCACGGTTGTATAATGCACGTTTATTCATACGGTTTCACTCCTAAATAAAGCATTTATAACATTTATAATGCCTACCCATTATAGCATTTATATGCAAAATCCGAAAACAGAAATTATTCAAATACCATGCCTACGCTAAGATGATTTCGACCAATCCCATGCATAAACGTCTTTGCATCGAGAGGTTTTTTACCGGGCCATTGCAAGCGATCAATTGTTAAGACCCCTTCACCACACGCAACATGAATGCCTTCATCTAAAGAAATAATTGACCCCGGCGCGGCATTTTTTGCATTTTTTTCACCTGGGTGCGCGGCAATAATTTTTACGTTTGTACCGTTAAGTATTGCATAAGTATTGGGCTTTGGATAAAACGCCCGAATATGCGCATCAATCCGAAACACACCTTGCCTAAAATCGAGATGCTCTTCTTCACGTTTTAAGTTCGGGGCGTAGGTTGCGCGCGCATCATTTTGAGGAACTGGTTTTATAGCATTCTGCTTTAATGCATCTATCGTTTCTAAACATAATGTTTTACCCAGTTGACTTAATTTATCGTGCATGGTTTGCGTAGTTTCGCGCGGTGCAATGGGGATTGCACGCGCCAATAAAATATCGCCTTCATCCATCCCTTCACTCATCTGCATCACCGTAACACCCGTTTTTTCATGCCGCTCCATAATTGCGCGTTGAATCGGAGCACCACCGCGCAAAGATGGCAATAAACTTGCGTGAATATTGATTGCACCATACGGTTTGATATCTAAGAGCGGTTTGGGAATAATTTGTCCATAGGCCGCTGTAACAATAATATCAGGCTTGATGGTTAAAATTTGTTCGTACTCACGTCGGATTTTTTGGGGTTGAAATACGGGTATTTGCAACGACTCAGCCATCTTTTTTACTGGGGGCGCTGTAAGTACGCGTTTGCGTCCAACCACTTTATCTGGTTGTGTCACAACAAGTGACACCCCAAAGGCTTTATGCACGGCTTCTAAAATAGGCACCGCAAAATCAGGCGTTCCCATAAAAACTATGTTCATACATATTCCTCCTATAGCATTCCAGGTCTATCAAAGACACGCACATGATTAAGCATGCGCGGATCATTTTGAATGGTATTGTGGATGAGGTTATAAAGTGTAGACTTTTCATGATCAGGGTATTTCACAATTACATGCATACGGTACTGTCCAGAAAGGCGTGCAATGGATGGCGTGACAGGACCTACAACACGATATGTTGATGCGCTTTTACGAATCGTTGAGGCAAGTATTGCGGCTAACTTATGCGCTTCATTGCGAGAAGGATGATGCGTTCTGAGAGCAATATGGCCTGTAAAAGGGGGTAGATTTGCCGTTTTACGAAAGCGCAATTCATGTTCGAAAAAGCCTTCATAATCATGCGCCGCAACAAAAGAAAGCACGGGATGTTCACTTTGATACGCTTGAATAAACACATCACCTTGTGACGCGCGTCTACCGCTTCGACCTGCCATTTGACTGAGCAATGCAAAGGTTTCCTCCGTTGCATAATAATCAGGTAACGATAACGCCATATCCGCATTAATCACCCCGACAAGTGTTACCTTAGGAAAATCCAATCCTTTCGCAATCATTTGCGTGCCTACCAAAATATCGCCTTCTTGCTCAAACGTATGCAAAATGGCTTCATGACCATCTTTACCACGCGTTGTGTCGTGATCCATACGCATAATTTGTGCGGTTGGAAAGGCGTTTTTTGTGGCCGCTTCCAACGCTTCGGTACCAAGTCCCATATAACGGATTTTTGTACTACCGCATTGTGGGCATTGCTTAGGGGCGTCTTCAGTATGATTACAGTGATGACACCGTAAGTAATCATTAGATTTATGATATGTCAAAGATACATCACATTCAGGGCATTCGACGCTTTTACCACACGCGCGGCACATGACAAAATTTGCATGCCCACGACGGTTTAGCATTAATAGGATTTGTTCATGGCGGTCTAAACGTTCTTGAATCGCCTTGGCTAAATGGTTTGAAAAAATTGAGCGATTGCCTTTTAATAGCTCCTCTTTCATATCAACCACAGCAATCTTTGGCATGGTACTATCAAGCGCTCTTTTAGGCAGATGATGTAGGACAAATGCGCCGTCTTTAGCCGAGGCCATTTGTTCAACAGTCGGGGTAGCACTACCGTACACAACAGGAATATTTGCGGTTTCACCGCGTGTGCGTGCAACATCTCTTGCATCATACATAGGATTAGACGCTGCCCGGTATGACTCACTATGCGCTTCATCCACAATAATAATCCCAAGCGGTTTAAGTGGTGTAAAAACCGCACTTCTTGCGCCAATCATCACAGACACATCCCCTCGCTTCGCCTTCCGCCATGCATCGTATTGTTCACCATCGCTTAAACGACTGTGGTAGACAGCAACTTGATCGTTAAATACCGCTTTAAAACGCGCCGTCAAATGAGGGGTTAAACTAATCTCAGGCACCAAAATGAGTGCAGTCTTTTTACGCGCTAACACTGCTTCAACGAGTTTGATATACACTTCTGTTTTCCCTGATGAAGTCACGCCGTAAAGTAAGTGTTCTTCAAACGTCTCAAACGATTTTTCAATCGCTTCTTTAACGCGCAACTGATCAGCATTTAAGGTAACACACTTATCTTTAAGTTGTATTAAAGCAGTATGTTCACGGTAAGCAGCTGTCGACATCGCCTCAACAACATTGCGTTTGAGCAATGTATTTAATGTATTGGTACTTGCATTCACTCTGTTAAGTAGCGTCTTGCGCTCAGTCGTGCCATAATTTTTTAAATAATCAATAATGGCTTGTTGTTTGTCACCCCGCATTGAAGCATGGTTTGCTTTAAGCGTAATTAACGTTTTCGTATAAGGAGACTGACGTTGTTTTACATGCGTTTCAATCTCAAGTGCCCCTTCTTTAACCGCTTCTTTTATGAGACGCATATGCGCTTCTACTGCATCGAGTGCGACTGTATCCGTTTTAGCAAAAATCGCTTTAAGCACTTCAGGAATTGGTTCTTTAATTTTACGAACGCGCTTTTCATAACGCATTCGCATCGCCCGTGGCAACATCGCTTGTAAGTATGCCATCCGGGGTGAAACATGATAAAAAGCCAACGATTCTGCAAGCGCTAAATGCAACGCATCAAAAACTGGCGTCACATCAAGCATGCGACGCACCGGTTTCAAATCTTCATGGGGCATCGATGAGGTTTGCTTTATGTTAATCACAACCCCACTTAGCGTTTGTCGACCAAAGGGCACCTCAAGTCGCATGCCGATTTCTATGCTATCTTGAAGGTGCAATGGTACCGTATAATCATATAACTGGTCAACCGCGCGATGCGCGATATCGACGTACACTTGCGCAATCATAGCGGCCTCCTATTTAGGAATGAGATTAAGGGCTTCTAAGGCAAGACGAATTCCATCTTCATCACATGCTTTTGTGACATGGTTAGCAACGTGTTTAACATCGATGCTTGCATTGCCCATCGCAACACTATTTGGCACATGCGCTAACATCTCAATATCATTTTCACCATCACCAAATGCATAAACCTTATCTAAAGGAATGCCGAAGCGTTTGCGCACAAACTCAACCGCTTCCTTTTTCGTTTGTTTGTTCATAATGATGTCAAAACCATCTGTAAGCCACGGTACAACTGGATAATCAGGCAACCGTTTCGCAATGCGTTTACGCATCGCATCATCTGCAAACGCCCACAGTTGATAAACAGGATGGTTTTTATAAAATTCACGATCAACATGCGGATGGGGCATCGCGGCTTTATCAAACTCTGCAATAATTGCATCGTCAAGTTTATTAATACTTTGACGCGTTGCGCCAATCGCGCCAAACACCAAGCCTTCAGATTCTAACACCTTTGCGACCGTTTCAACATTATCTTGATTGAGCGGCGCATCACGAACAACGACACCTTGATCAACAATATATTGACCATTAATTGTAATATACCCATCAATCATCGATTTCAACGGCTCAATCACATCAAGCATATAAACGGCGCGTCCAGTCGCAATCACAATCGCAACCGTCTTTTGACGCGAAAGCATTTCAATAGCGTGAATGGTTGAGGCGTGTACACACCGTGACGCTGGGTCATACAAGGTATGATCAATATCAAAAAATACAATTTTTGTTGGGTTCATCGGTATCACCTATAGAAAATTATAACACATAGCCATTGGTTTATCGCGTCGAATAAGATATAATGGATAAATGAATAGCACCATTTTTAGGAGGACACGACAATGCAAGATCAGTTATTAAAACCGCATGAAGTCGGTGTGTTTGCATTAGGCGGTCTCGGAGAAGTCGGTAAAAATATGTACTGCGTTGAATACCGTGACGAAATTATCATTATTGATGCTGGGGTAATGTTTCCGGATGAACACTTACTCGGCATCGATTACGTCATTCCCGATTACACGTATTTGCAGGAAAACAAAGACAAAATCAAAGCACTTGTCATTACCCACGGACACGAAGACCATATCGGTGGGATTCCGTGGCTTCTTCGGCATATAGACATTCCAAAAATTTATGCCAACGGATTGGCCGTCGGTCTCATTCACAACAAAATGCAAGAACACCGCCATTTAACATACCGATTACTAGAATTTTTTGAAAACGATATTATCCGTTTTGACAAACTTAGTGTCGGTTTTTTCCGCACCAATCACTCCATTCCTGATTCCTTTGGTGTGGTCGTGAAAACCCCACATGGAAACATCGTTCACACCGGTGATTTTAAATTTGATTTCACCCCAACCGGCCCTGACGCTGATTACGCAAAAATGGCGCGATTAGGTCAAAAGGGCACCTTGCTTATGACAAGTGATTCAACGAATGCTGAACTCGACACATTTACCAAAAGCGAAGCCACTGTCAGCGAAAGTATCAAAGACATTTTCACAAAAATTGACGGGCGTGTTGTCGTCGCAACCTTTGCCTCAAATGTGCACCGCGTCCAACAAATTATTGAGGCGTCCATTGCGACCAATCGCAAAGTTGCTATTTTTGGTCGTTCGATGGAAAAAACCGTTGATGTTGGCCAATCGATGGGCTACATTAAAGCACCGCATGGTACGTTTGTGAGTGCGCGGGCTTTAAAGCATTTTAGTCCACACGAAATTACCATTTTATGCACAGGCTCACAAGGTGAACCGTTCGCTGCACTTTCACGCATCGCCGCTGGAACACACCGTGATATAAAAATCGCCCCTGGTGATACGGTAATATTTTCATCTAGCCCCATTCCGGGCAATCAATCAAGTGTATCAAAAACCATCAACATGCTCTTTAAACGTGAGGCAAACGTTATTACCCATTCACCTTTAACCGATACCCACACCTCAGGACACGGAGGCAATGAAGAGTTAAAACTCATGCTTAAACTCATTAAACCGAAATTTTTCTTACCGGTCCACGGTGAACATCGCATGTTAAAAATGCACGCAGAAACTGGCATCGCTTGTGGCGTGAAACGCGGCAATGAGTTCGTATTAGATAACGGGGATGTCTTAGCCCTCACAAAATCAAGTGCTCGTGTCGCAGGGAAAGTCCCTGCAGGCAATGTCTATATCGATGGTAAAGGCATTGGCGATGTTGGTAGCGTTGTACTCCGCGACCGGAAAATTTTAAGTGAAGATGGCTTATTAAGCGCCATCATTACCATTGATGCGGACACGAAAATGATGCACGGAAAACCCATCATTATGTCACGTGGGTTTGTGTATATGCGTGATAACACCCCGCTCGCAAATGAACTATCCACCATGGTCGCAGACCATGTCCATGACACCTTAAAAAACACAAAAGGCCTTAACGTGGCAGAACTTAAAAAAAGCATCACCCGGTTATTAAACGACCATATTTATACGAAGACAGAACGCAACCCGATGGTATTACCGGTCATTAAAACCATTTAAAAAGCGGAAAAAAATTCCGCTTTTTTTATTGAACCGTAAACTTAATTGTCTCTTTCCCATAATCGCTTTCAACCGTTAATAACCCTTGACCTTGTCTTGTTGTGCGTACATAAACAGCCAACGCACCGCCAAGCAATGTATCTTGTGAGGGCCCGATAACATCTATTGCCCCTTCACTCTTAAGGTGTACAATCGTTCCCGCATAAACCGCGCGTTCATCATATGCATTGACTTGTTCAATGACAATCCTTGCAACGTCATAGGTATCACCATGATAAAGCGACGTGGTTTTTGTGGTTGCTTTGATGTGCCATGCATCATTGCGTCCTTTGGTTTGGGTTTTAACTACTTTACCATCTTTAATGCCTTCAAAGACAAAGCGGTTCCCTTCGCTCCCCCATCCACCAATGTGTCGTGTATAAAGCGAAGCAGCATCTTCATAGTTCATTTTATATTTAAGCATAATGCGCCCGAGCTTAAGTTTATCAAGCAATGAAAACGCTAAATCATTGCGCATAACTTTTAAAAGCAACGCTTTAACACGCTTGGCATCTTTTGTGCTAAAGTCTTCTTCGCGTTCTATTGCATCGCCAATAAAATCGTCAATCATTACTGGTGGATGTGGCAAGTGTTTATACTGTTTTCGATTTGGATAAAACGTACCAATGAGATGACTGTTTTTATAAAGCCTTACAGCATCACAGTTCGTTGCGACCACAACACGTTTTAACGCCCCAGCCTCACGGTCACCAATGTGCATCGCACTAAGCACATTCATGTAAGGTTTTTCACGTTGTGAGGCGTACGCTGCGGCTGCATACTTATCAACCCGTCCCATATCATTCACACCGTGATGACACACATGGTCATTAGACCCAAAAGACGCGTGGGTATGATAATCATTCATACACCACCCAAGTGCCCCCATGACACCTTTACTACCATACGCCGCATTTAAAACATCAAAATGCCGCATGGCGTGTTCAAGGCGCCTTGATTCGACATCAAAGCATTTGGTAGGAAACATATGACCGTTGAACTCCGTAATCAAGTAAGGGTGTTTGTTTTTGGTTACATGACGTTTCGGTTTAATTGGGTTGGTTTTCCCGTTATATGAAAAATCGTTGTAAGTATAAATATCTTCTAACAAATGACTTTTATCAATGTAGCGTACACCACCACTTAACCTGGATTGATCAATTGCTTTAAAGGTATCACGCGTTTTTTCATAAAAGGCATCATCATCTTTAGATTCATTAATGCGCGTCCCAACGATCACAACACTTGGGTGATTATAGCCTTCAAGCGTTAATGCTTTTAACTCATTGATGGCATGGGCTTTCCAATCGTCATCCCCAATGTGTTGCCATCCTGTTATCTCTGTAAAAACAAGCAAACCAATCTCATCAGCGCGATCAAGAAAATGACGACTTGGGGGATAATGCGAACTGCGCACCATAATGACACCCAATGTATCTTTTAAGTGTTCCGCGTCATCTTTTTGCGCACGTGAAGGCATTGCATAGCCAACATGTGGGTAGGATTGGTGGCGGTTTAACCCACGCAAAAAGACTTTTTCGCCATTTAAATAAAAGTGAAATTTATCAGCATGTACGGTTCTAACACCAAAACGTGTTTTATACACTTCTTGATTATTAATATAAACAACTGCATGGTACAACTTAGGGTACTTTAACGTCCAAAGGGTTAACTGATGCGGCATATGAAACTCGATGGCTTCATGAAGCGCGTATTTATTGCCAAAGGCCATCACCGTCTCATCACCATCTTTAACCCTTACATCAATGGCATAAACGGTATCGGTTAATGCATTACCTTTAAGCCGTACGCTTAACGTATGCTGATCACCATCAATTAACGCGTACTCAATAAAATCTATTTCGGTCTCAACCAATGCAACTTCACGCGTTAACCCACCCGTGGTTAAAAAATCTACGACATTTCCAAATGGCGGATGATCGTCTTTTTCACGCGCATCAACCTTTACATGCACATCGTTTTCGCCGTGATGAATGGCGTCGGTAATCTCCACTAAAAACGCAGTAAACCCACCAACATGCTCAAAAACGCTGGTCCCATTAATACTGACAACCGCTTTTGATGTGACTGCTTCAAACCGTAAGAAATAGCGTTTTTCAGGACGTTTATCAATCGTAACGGTTTTAAAATAACTCGCCACCGTGTGCGTGATCGTTTCATCAAAATACCCGTTTGGGATCGGTTTAACCGTGTGAGGCACATCAACTGAAACCCCTTGAAAGCCTTGTTCGTCCCCTTGTTCATACACTGCTTTATAGTGCCAATCAAAATTAAGGGGTATCTGAACCATAAATAGCACGCTCCTTTAAAGAAGACACAATGTTTGCGTATTGCAGTTCATCAAGCGTATGTTTCTTATTAAAGATGGTTAAACTAATGAAAAGTCCAATAATCGGCACAATGAACATAAGAATTCGCATACCAATCAAAGTAATCTGTGTTTGTGCTTGTGGTGCCCCATCCACTTCGGGTAAGAAATTAAAGAGTTCTAAACCAACCCCAATAACCCCCAAGCTTAACCCCATCGCCAGTTTAACAATAAATGTTTGCACGCTAAACGCGAGCGCTTCACTGCGTCTTCCAAGCTTATGCTCACCATATTCAACCGTGTCTGAAAGCAACACTGTCTGAAGTACCATCTGCAAGCCTTGTCCAAAAAACACAAACGCACCAAGGGTAAAGACAAGGGCGACCATACTGTCAAATATAAAGGCATTCGCAAACAACAAAAAGAACCCAATCATTTGCAAGATAATCGACATATTAAAGATTTGTTTACGATTGAGTTTTGTCTTAAAAAGCGGAAAACAAAGTGACCCAATCACTTGTAAAACCCCACCCAGGGCTATAAAAAAGAAAAATAATCCTTCATCACCTATGTCATAGGTAATGTAATATACCGCCATACCACTCGTCACATACAAAACAAAATTGGCAATCAACACGACAATCATAACCACAGCGAGCTGATCGTTTTTACGAATCAAGCCGACCATTTGCTTTAATGAGATTTTTTCTTCTTCTTTTACAACAACCTTTTCACGAACCTTAAACACCAATAAAAGTTCGGTGACCAAAAACATCAACGAAACGATGAGGCTTAAAAAGAAAAAGCCTTGTACACGTTCTTGTGTGGTTTCTCCCCCGCCGAGTAACTGTGCTAAGTTCAAATACCCAGCCGCCACGATAAAATACCCAATGCTCGTAAATAATCGTGTTAATACTGTAATGGTTTCCCGTTCTTTTTGGGATTGAGAAAGC
The DNA here is from genome assembly GCA_003559235.1 of Mollicutes bacterium. Lineage (GTDB taxonomy): Bacteria > Bacillota_I > Bacilli_A > Izemoplasmatales > Izemoplasmataceae > PWME01. Next base: position 12,306 of record PWME01000125.1, read on the forward strand.
GCTGGAATCATCGACCAAAATGGAATATCCATCAACGTATAACTTACACCCCAAAGCGTATAAAAAACCGTAATATATGCAAACATCTGTAAACTGTTTGGGTCAAAATCAGGGTTCAAAAAAATAAACACCAAAATAATGCTATTGAGTATGGTTCCAATCAATATCCACGGTCTAAACTTACCCATTTTTGAACGGGTGTTGGCCACAACCCCACCCATGATCGGATCATTGATGGCATCAAACACGCGGACAACCATAAACATGATGCCTAAAAACGCTGCCGACACACCTAGTAAATTATTAAAGTAATAAAGCATGATTGTACTCATCGCAAACATGGCATCTTTGCCGAGCCCTGCAAAGGCAAAGATAAACTTTTGTTGGGTTGGGACACTACGCATGGGACACCTCTTCTTTTATAATGTAGAGCCGCGATCCAAAATCACCATGGATGCGCATGGCTTCATGATAACCGGTTCCGATGAAACGATGCGGTGGGGTGAACCCAGCGCGCATTAGTGTTGCGCCTTTTATGGTCCTCAAAACCGTTTCAGTCTTAAAACGGTAACGGTTGGCAAGGGCATTAAATAATGCACCATGCGCTTTTAGCGCAATCGGCAACGCGTGTTTAATAAGCGCGCCAAACGTCCGTAAATTTTCATATTGTACACGTGATTCAATGCGATATGTTTTATTTTCATCTAACCCCACAAGCTGAATCGTTTCGCTCTCAGGGTTCGGTTTATTTAATCCTTGCGCAACAAGTAAAACAGCTAAAGACTTTGTGTCATTGACGACCATAAAGCGATAACGGTTTTTAGAAAGGGATAAATCGTAAAAATCTCCGTATTGAAATACCATACGATGCTGTTTATAAAAAGCAATTTGGCGGCGCATGGCATGGCGGTCAAACGAAGACAGCGACCGCACATTTAATTCATACCCAAGCACCCCAAAACTTGCCACATTAAACCGCGTTTCAATCGGCACATGACGTAAGGTTTGATGGGCAACTGCATCGTTCACATGATTCGAGATTGTCGATAGCGGATAAGCAAGCGCACTGCCTTGTTGGATGGCTAAGCGGCTAAAGGCATCAGTATTATCCGATGTCCACGCTTGTGGCATGTAATAATGCATCCCTAAATCAAAACGACTTCCGCCGCTTGCGCATGATTCAAATAAAATATTAGGATGTCGCTGCTTTAATCTTGAAAGCAGTTTATACAACCCTAAAACTTGTAAATGATGGAATTTTCCTTGTGCTTCTTTAGGCAAAGTTGGACTGTACGCATCGCTAATATCGCGGTTCATATCCCATTTAACATAATCAACCATTACGCGCGTAAACAAGGTTGAAAGGGTTGTTTCAAGATAGGCAAGCACGTCTGGGTTTGTTAAGTCCAAAGGCCTTTGGTTTCGACCGAGTGCAACACGAACATCCGGATGTCCAACCGCCCACTCAGGATGCGATGCATAAAGCGCACTCACTTCACTCACCATTTCCGGTTCAACCCACAAACCAAACCGCAACCCTTTGCGTTTAATATGGTGTGCAATACGGCGCAAGCCCCGTTTAAACTTTTTAGGGTGTTCAACCCAATCACCAAGTGATGTGGTATCATCATCTCGCCTACCAAACCACCCATCATCAAGGCACACACATTCAATGCCTAGTTTAGCAGCACGCGAGGCGATTTTTTTTAATTGCCTCGCGTTGATATCAAAATATGATGCTTCCCACGTATTTAATACAATCGGTCGTTCTTTACGATCGTTTGTCAAAACATCCTTCACAAAGTGATGCGTTGCGCGCATCAATCCATTGGTTCCCTGACTTGAATACGATAACACTACTTCAGGCGTCACAAACGTTTCTTCTTTTGCCAAACGCCATTTAAAATCAAACCCATTAATCCCCATATTAACGCGCGTTAAATGGAACGCATCGCGTTCAATATTCGCTTCAAAGTTTCCTGAATAGATTAAATTGAACCCATACACATCACCATGGTTTTGTGTGGCATTGGTTTTAGAAAGTGCGATGAAAGGATTATGCTTTGAACCACTTACCCCACTTTTACTATCAATGGTAAAAATACCTTGACGCACAGGCTGCTTTTCAATATGCCGTTCCCGAAGCCACGCCCCATCAAGCGTAATCAAACTGTAATCATCAGGTTTAAAATCAATCGACATCGACAACGCTTTATCAATGATTAAATCATCGCGGGTACCATTCAAAACAATCATGTTGCGGACAATGGTATCATGGTCATAAAATACGGTATAACATAGCTTTACCTTTACATCAAAGGTTGGTTCTTCCAAAAGGATTACTAACGTTTCGTGTTTTTTCGCTTGTGGCATATCCGCAAAGTGTAAATTTTTTTCAATGGTGTGTGAAACATAAGAAAAATCAAGTGCGCGGACCCCTTCACGGGTTTCCATATGCAACATAGGTTCGCGCATGTCGCCTTTTCCATACGTCGCAAATTCACGTCTTAACGTTCCTAAATCAACCGTTGATTCGTGTTTTTTTAGTAACGTTGCACGGCCTTTTGTGAGTGGTGGGTCAAGCAAAAAATCATGTACATGAATCGGTTCATCTAATCGTGCGCCGTAATAAAGGTGTTCAAGTTCTCGCGTGGGATGGATACGAAAAAGATAGCTCGCTTGTTTGGTTTGGAGGTGAAAATACTGTGATGTTTCATCATCGTAAATCATGCCATTGCCCCCGTTTCATAAGCTTGCACGATGGATGCAAAAAAGTCATCAAAAGCTTTTTTCCCTATCACATCATTTTTAAAAACCGCACAATCTTCTAACGCTTCTTTAAAGACTTCACCAATATGCGCATGAATGGCTTTTAAGGGATTATTTCCATTGCTTTTGGCTTCAAAAAACCGTTTGGTGGCTTCATTTTTAAATGGAGTTTTCCCTTCCATTGCCGCATCGATTGCATGGGCAATACGAGCAGGTAGAATCGCTCGCCCCATCGCTTCAATAAGCCCAATGTTTTCTTTTTTTACATAGTAGCGCGATGGATGAATGTGAAACTGTCCATCTTCACGCGACAATGTAGTATGGTTATTGCGAAGCATCACGGTTAAAACAAATTGATTTCCGGTTTTACGCATAATTGGCGTAATCGTATTGTGTGAAACATCACGCTTCGCAATAATATCTAAAGCTTTGTTTTCATAGCGTTGCCAATATTTTAATAGTCCAATGCCAATGTGCGCAATCGTTTCTTTGTCTGAAGATTTAATCCGAATACTTGGCATCGGCCACACAAGCTTTTCAAACGTTACACCATCACACAAAACACGCTTAGAAACAGTGGCTTCATCAATGGGGAACGTTCCCCCGCCACCTTGGTAATGTTCATGTGATAGCATCGAACCCCCAACAATCGGCAAATCAGCATTCGAACCTAAAAAATAATCGGGGAACCTCGACACAAAATCACAAAGCCTTAAAAAAGTTTTCTTTGTGATGTGCATCGGCTGATGATTATGGTGGATAATAATGGCATGTTCTTGATAATACTGATAAGGAGAATACTGCATAAAAAACGGCTCTCCGTTCAAATCCATGGTGACAATACGGTGGTTTGCACGACTGTTTGATGCATCTTCACCTTGCCTACCAACATGCTCTTTACAAAGCATACAAGGCGGGGCATCATCTCTGTGTGAACGGTTTGCATCGCGCATAATCGAAGTTGGCGTTTTTTCTGGTTTGGCAAGATTGATGGTCACATCAAGTGTGCCATACTCAGTATTGTGTGAAAAATGCCGGTTGCGTCTTAATGATTCTGTTTTTATAATATTGGCTGCTTGAGAGAGTCTATAAAAATACTTTGTGGCGGTGCGCCCATCTTTTGCGCCATCAAAGTTTTGTTGGATTTGGCTTGGAGGTGGGGTGAAACAATCCATAATTTCTTCTGCAAGCACCGCATCATCTTCATTTTTCCCAGCATACAATAAAACTGCTTTAATAAGCGATTCTAACGATTTTTCTTGCATGGTTTTGTGCGGTTTTATAAGCGCCAAATTCATATTTAACGTACGCATCAAACGATTCCACGCGTAATCGACATCACGCGGATCAAGTAGTGATGTATCAAGTGCGTGTCCCATTAACCGCGCCAAAGGATTCATACCATCGCCACCTTTTTTAAATAAAACTGATACGCCCTTTCAATCATCGTTTCAAGGGATGTTGTCGGGGTCCAGTTCAACTGTGCTTTTGCTTTATCATACGCTGCGACTAAAATCGTAGGGTCTCCTTGTCTTCTAGGCGATTTTTTAACAAGCACTGTTTCACCGCTGACGCCCTCGCATGCCTTAACGACTTCTAAAACACTAGCACCTTTCGCCGTGCCAAGGTTAAAAACCTCTGAGCCGTTGCCTTCAAGTAAATAGTTTAAAGCTTTTATGTGCGCATCAATTAAATCTTCAACATCAATATAATCACGTATCGCCGACCCATCAGGGGTATTATAATCGGTCCCAAAAACATGCAATGGCGTTTTTTCAACGATGCTTTTTATAACATTCGGAATTAAATGCGTTTCTGGGTCATGGCGTTCACCAACTGATAAATCCTTTGAAGCCCCTGCGACATTAAAGTAGCGCAGTGACACATAGGCAAACGCATGCGCTTTTGAAGCATGTGCAAGCATTCCCTCAACAACGCGTTTGGTTTCACCATAAGGACTCGTTGGGTTTAAAGGCGCATCTTCAGCAATGGGTTGATTAGACGCATCACCATACACCGCAGCACTCGAAGAAAACACCATTTTTTTAATGTTGGCAGAGTGCATCGCTTCAAGCAATGTCCGCGTTCCTTCAACGTTATTATGATAATACGTTAATGGCGCATCAACGGATTCGCCTACCAAACTATACGCCGCAAAATGCATCACCGCATCGACGTTGTAGGTCTTAAACATTTCCATAAGGGATTTTTGATCAAGCGTTGATGCCTTCACAAACGTTGCCCTTTGATCAATCGCATCATGATGCCCACGACTTAAATCATCCATCGCAATGACTTCATGCCCTTCTAACAGCAATCGTTTCACGGCTACCGAACCAATATAGCCGCCTGCACCCGTTACACAAACAACCATTAGAATGCTCCTTCAAGACGGTGTACACCAGCGACTGGATGCACCGTGCGAATATCGAGTTCTCGGTTAAAAAGCCGTTCATAATCGGTCCGCAAGCGATCAAAATTATTGGGAACTTTGGCTTTTTCATACAGTGCAATCATCGACCCGCCGAAACCTGCACCCGTTAACCGGGCCCCAAGGGCACCCAATGAACGGTTTTGTTCAACCAAAAAGTCCAGTTCATCAACACTCACTTCATACAAATACCGCAACGAATCATGCGATTGATCCATAAACATGCCAAGCATTGCATAATCTTCTTCTTTTAATGCTTTAGCAGCCTTTTTCGCACGATCATTTTCAAAGATAACATGTTCAACCAATTTAAGCTGACTCTGGTTCTTAAATGTGTCGCGCAATGCCTTAAACGTATCAACATCCAAATCGCACAATTTTTCAATCGGACGGTAACGCTCAAAATGCCATTCCGCTTCTTTTAGTTTTCTTACCCGTTTATTGTAGTTTGAATCAAGCAATGTTCGTTTCTTATTGGTGTTCATCAAAATAAGCGTAAGCGCGTCTTCATTGAAAGGAATCGCTTCATGTTCAGCGAGTTTGGTATCAATTTTAAGGGCGTGCCCTGCTTTCGCATTGGCAATAATATATTGATCCATAATCCCAGTATTCAATCTTAAATAGACGTTTTCAACATACCGCGCCATACGAATTAGTTTGCGTGAACCCAGTTGAAAGCGGTGCACATCATCAAGCAGATACGCAACAAGCAAAGTAAACGCCGCACTTGAAGAAAGCCCGGCACCAGCCGGTAAATCACTCGCAATGGTAATATCAAGACCACGGTCTAAGCGGCATCCTTCACGCCCGAATGTTGTCATGACGCCTTTCACATAATTTAAGAAGCCAACATCATCTTGATAATCAAGGGCATCGAGTGTAATGGTTTGGACACCTTCTTTTGGAAATTCTTCAGAAAACACCCGAAAAGACTGATCAATCCGTGGAGAAACCGCTGCGTATATACCATGTTGAATTGCCATCGGCAATACTGTACCGCCACTATGATCAATATGTTCACCAATTAAGTTGACCCGTCCTGGCGCGAAATAAAACCACTCTGGATTGCGCTCATAATGCTTTTTATGAAGCGCTGCAATATGTTCTTTCATTAACACCACATCCTTTTAAGTTGAATCGCGTTCAATAAGATGACACGGTAAAACATGCATTATGGGAAGTCTTGTTGGGTTTTCTAAACGTCTAAGTAACGCATCAACCGCTTCGCGTCCCATCGACTCTGTATAGACTTTTACGGTTGTAAGAGCAGGATTTAAGTAAGCAGATTGTGCCACATCATTAAACCCGATGAGCGCAATGGTTTTGGGCACTTTAATATGTGCTTCAGATAATGCTTTAAGCGCCCCCATAGCAATCATATCGCTTGCGCAAAAATACGCGCGTGCAGGCGAATCTTGTAAGAGCATCTGCATCGCATGATAACCCGATTCAATCGAAAACGCGCCAATGTGAACGTGTTTTTCATCGTAAAGATTCGCATGTTGCATCAACGTTTGATAATACATAAACCGTGGTTCATCATACTCAGTGCCTTGTTGGGATTCTTTCCCACCAATAAAACCAAGCGATTCATAGCCTTGTCTTTTTGCAAGCGCCAATACACTTTGCATGGCGGCTTCATAATCAATAACCACACTGTCGTAAAACGCTGTGTCAATAACCGTATCCACAAATACAATCGCAGGCGCAACCGTTTTCAACTGATCAACTTCTGCTTTTGAGAAGCGGCCAAGCGCAACAACGCCCTCAACCGAACTCAACCGCTCTAACGGATACCCTGATGCGCTTTTATGTACCGTCTTTAAGGTAATATTTTCTTCCGCAGCACGCGCTTCAATCCCATGACGAATTTCCATGAAATAGGGATCTTCCAATTCAGTATCCTTGGGTAACCACGAAACAAGCCCAATCGCTTTGGGGTGTTTGCGTTTTTTTGGAATGTATCCAATCGCCCGCGCACATTCAAAAATCGCGCGGGCGGTTTCATCACGCACTTTTAAACTTTCGTCGCGATTAAGCACGCGTGAAACCGTCGCAACGGAGACATTTAGTTTTTCTGCAATCGTTTTTAATGTCGCCATAAAAGCCTCCTTTGCCCTTGTTAATATTATTGTACAATTGCCATGCTTATCATGCAAGGTTAAAAAATAAAAAAAGAAGTAAATTTTTTTACTTCTTCACAGGTTTTTTTATGCTTGACCAGTTCGGTTTCAGCGTATCATTCAATGTCGCTTTGAATCCATTAAAGACTAAGCGTGTCATTTCAGCGTCTTCTAACGCATCATGTTTTTGCGAATCAACGTGGTTACCATACAGTTTCACCGCTTTTGCCAAACCAAGATCATCTTTTAAACGAAAGACATTTTTATGAAGCTTTAATAAGTTCACGAACCGAATATCTAACGGCTTAAAGCCGTGAATGTGCGCGGCATCTTTCAAAGCGCTTTTATCGTTTGACCCCCACACAATGACTGCTGGATTATAGCGTTTTAATACCGCCTTAAAATGATTATAAAACGCTTCAAACGTTATGCCTTCATCAACGTCTTTTTGGGTTAAATCTAAAAACTTCAAGGTGCGTTTCGTTAAAGTTTTATGGCGCTTTGGACGAATAAAAGCACGATAGCGCTCAATAATCTCATCATTAACACTTAACACATACCCAACTTGAATAATTTCTTGGGTAAAGGATTTATCAACACGGTAGGGATGCATACTCATTTCTAAATCCAAAAACATTGTACTATTTAAGGTATTGATAAACTGTGCGGTTTCACTGCGAAGGTTGCGTTGACTAAACAATACACGTCGTCTTGGAGAAGGTTTTACTATTGTTAGAAAATCGGTGATGGTAAAGGAAGGTTTGTTTTTCCGAAGCCTTCTTTCAGTGCGCAACTTCACAATCACAAACATCCCAGGCGTCAAAAACCTAAGGTAACGATTGAACACAGCCCGCTGACAAACCGCGTGATATTGTCGGGTTTTATTGGCAATAATGACCGTGCGTAACTCACGATTCACCGCGATTATCTTTCCTTGTTTTAAGGCCATAATCATCCTTCTTTCTTAAGCGCAGCTTGAATGTTTTTAATGGTTTTATCAGGAATGTTTAACGCTTTAAAGTCTTCATAGTTTGCCTTTGACATCGCGCGAACGGTTTTAAAGTGTTGAAGCAATTTATTCTTCGTAATAGCCCCAACGCCATCAATCGTATCTAAAACCGTTGTATAAACGCCCTTAGCACGTAACTTTTTATGAAAACTAACCGCAAAGCGATGCGCTTCTTCTTGAATAAATGCAAGCAATGCATACAAAGCGCGATTGGCATCTAACTCAAATGCAACATCATTTTGGTCAATAATGTGTTGGGTTTTGTGTGTTGTGTCTTTAACAAGCCCAACAACAGGAATGGCAATGCCAATATTTGCGAGGGTTTGTTTTGCGGCATTGAGTTGGTGAATTCCCCCATCAACAATAATCAAATCGGGTTTTGCGAGTGCTTCTTCTTTCACCCGGGTGTAGCGCCGCATAATGACTTCCTTCATGTATTCCGTATCACCTTGTTTTACTCCGTCTTTACCAAGCTTAAACTTACGATAAGCAGATTTATCAGGCCGTCCGTTTTTAAAGACCACCATGGCACTTACCGCATGTGAACCAAATAAGTGAGAGTTATCAAACGCTTCAATATGATAAGGTGTAGGAATCGCGAGCATTTCTGCCAAATCATCAAGGGCTCCAAACGATTGTTCGCTTTGATGTGCCATAATTTTTTCTTGTTCGCTGAGGTGCGCTTCCGCATTCAAAAGCGCTAAATCAAGCAATTCCTTTTTTCGTCCTCGCTTGGGCTGCTTGAGAGTGGTTTTAAACAAGGCTTCAAGCGGTTTAAGCAATTCTACTTCATTGCTTAGTAACTCTTTTGGCACTGGGTACGCTTGGTAAAACTGTACCAAAAAATCAAGCACCGCTTGGCCTTTATCCAAATAAACTGGAATCAACGTTTGGTCGCGGGATTGAATTTTTCCATGCCGAATAAAAAACTGTTCAATCGCAACCGTTCCTTCAGCTTCTTTAAGGGCGATAACGTCACGATCTGTAAGGTCATCTAAATTGACCGATTGCCTTTGGGTTGTTGTATCTATCGCTTCAATCATCGATTTGTATTCTTGCGCACGTTCAAATTCAAGTTTATCGCTTGCGTCGTGCATTTTTCTTTTTAAGTCGTTGACCACATGGCGGGTTTCACCCCGTAAAAAGCGTTTAATGGCTAGCTTAATCTCTGCATACGTTGAAGGGGATACAGGATAAACACATGGCGCGAGACATTGACCAAGGTGGTAATATAAACACGTCTCATTAGGAAGCTTGCCACATTTACGCAAAGGATATAACTTGTTAAGCAAATGCAATGTATCCCGCGCGGCTTTAACATTTGGGTAAGGCCCAAACAAATCGCGATTGGTTTTATTCATTGGACGGGTGACAATAAGCTTTGGATGTTTTTCTCGTGTCATTTCAATATATGGGTACGATTTATCATCGGTTAATAAAATATTGAAGCGCGGTTGATGCTTTTTAATGAGATCAATCTCTAATATTAAAGCTTCTAGTTCACTGTTCGTTACAATATATTCAAACGTATCAACATGGTGCAACATCTTTTGGGTTTTATAATCATGAGAGCCTGTAAAATATGATGTTAAACGCTTTTTTAAGTTTTTTGCTTTTCCGACATAAATAATATTGCCATAATCATCAAGCATTTGATAAGACCCTGGCTGCTCAGGGACGTGGGTGAGTTTATCTTTGAGCAAACCTAATCCCTCCTCATCAATCGGAAAAAAGCAGCGCATGGCTGCTTTTATTTATCCTTTTTTAATACTTTTTTTAAGCCTTTTTCAATACGGTTGCCATAGTCGAGTGATTCATCGTATATAAAATGAATTTCAGGCAATTTGCGGATTGTGACGTTTTTGCCGATTTGGTTGCGAATAAATGGCTTAGAACGTTCTAAGGCTTGAATGGTTTCGTCTTTTTCATCACCAAGCACGGTGAAATAGACTTTCATAATCGATAAGTCATTTGTGATCCGTACTTCTGTAATGGTAATAAACCCAAGGGCTGGGTCTTTAACATCTTTACGTAAAATATTGGTAAGTGTTCTTAGTACTGTTGACTCGAGCCGTTCGAGCTTGCTCATTTTCTTTCAATCTCCTTCATGGTTGAGGCTTCAATAATGTCGCCAACCTTGATATCGTTGAATTTATCAATCATAATGCCACATTCGAAGCCTTGACGGACTTCTTTGACATCATCTTTAAAGCGTTTTAAGCTTGAAAGTTCGCCTTCGTATATAACAACACCATCGCGTAAAACGCGGACAGTGGCATCACGTGGAATGGTTCCATCGGTAACGTAGCATCCTGCAACCGTTCCAAGGCGTGAGACTTTGAAGGTATCGCGTACTTCGGCTTGACCGGTTACAAGTTCTTCAAACTCTGGGTCTAAGAGCCCTGTCATCGCCCCTTCAATATCTTCTAATGCTTTGTATATAATGTTGTAAAGACGAATGTCGACACCTTTTTCGCGCGCGCTATCGCGTACGGCAGCCGAAGGTCTAACATTAAATCCAATAATGACTGCACCCGATGCTTGGGCTAAGGATACATCGGTTTCGGTAATCGTTCCAACCGACCCTCGAATAATTTCAATGTTTGCGCCTTCAACAGCAATGCTTTCAAGCGATGACTTCAACGCTTCAACAGAACCGTGGGTATCCGCTTTAATAATAATCAACAATTGTTTGAGTTCACCTTCTGCAGCGTTCGCAAACATTTGTTCGAGGCTGGTAGCTCGGTTCGCCCCCGTTTCTGCTTGCCACGTTCTGTGCGCGCGGGTTTCTGATACTTGCCGTGCACTGCGCTCATCATCAAAGACCAAAAACGGATCTCCCGCAACGGGGACATCGTTTAATCCTGTAATCTCAACCGCAGTCGATGGTCTCGCATGATCTAACGTATTGCCTAAATCATCACTCATTAAGCGAACGCGTCCATGTGTTGTCCCACAAACCAAAATATCACCGGTTCGCAGTGTGCCGTGTTGTACAAGCAGCGTTGCGACGGGTCCGCGTCCCTTATCGAGTTGAGACTCAATAACAACCCCTTGGGCCGCACGGTTCGGATTGGCTTTAAAATCTTCAACTTCTGCAGTAAGTAATAACATTTCTATGAGTTCATCGACGCCTTCACCTTTTAAGGCAGACATTTCAACAAATACCGTATCGCCACCCCACGCTTCAGCCAACAAATTAAACTCTGTTAATTCTTGTTTGACTTTTTCAGGGTTTGCACCAGGCATATCCATTTTATTCAATGCAACAATAATCGGCACTTCAGCGGCTTTGGCATGGTCAATTGCTTCTTTAGTTTGTGGCATAACACCATCATCAGCCGCAACAACCAATACGGCAATATCGGTAATCGATGCCCCGCGTGCACGCATTTCAGTAAAAGCCGCATGCCCTGGCGTATCAATGAACGTAATGGATTTTCCGTCTTTACGGAATTCATACGCACCGATATGTTGGGTAATCCCACCTGCTTCACCATCGACAACCCGCGCATTACGAATCGTATCAAGTAACGTGGTTTTTCCATGATCAACGTGTCCCATAATGGTTACAACTGGTGGTCTAGACACCAAGTTTTCTTCATCATCTTCAACATCCATTTCTTCAAAGCGTGCCGGATCATCGATGATTTCGTCTTCAAGTTCCATCCCATATTCAAGCGCAATCAACTCTACAGTATCGCGTTCAAGTGCTTGATTTTGACCTGCCATAACACCAAGCGTCATCGCTTTTTTGATAACGTTATTAACGGGATGTTCAATTTGATTGGCAATATCTGCAAGCGTTATCCCTTCTTTAAATCTCAGCACTTCACCTTCTGTTTTTGGCAGTGGTTTGCTTTGTTTTTGGTTTTGTGGATTTGAGCGTTTACTCCGTTGTTTTTTGATGTGCTTTTTTGCCATCAAAAATCACCTCTTTCTAGTTGACTAAGCGCAGTTTTTAACGGTTTGACAAATCGTTGATCACCAGTGGCAATCGTATGACGATGGCGTTTGCCAATCGCTTTACTGAGCGTTTCTGCGTCGTAACAATCAATCAATGTTGCATTGGCACTGATGCATTTATCATGCATTTTCTTTGTGATGTTTGGCCCTGCGTCACTTGCTAAAAACACAAGTTCAACGTGGCGCGATGATAAAGCTTTTAGCACCCGTGATTCTCCATCAATAATCGCACCTGCTCGCATTGCCATGCCAAGCAAAGCAAGCGTCTTATCCTTTGTGGGGTTCGACATGGGCACGCAGCGTTTCGTAAATGGCTTCTGGAATCGTAATACCAAGTTGTTTATCAAGCCGTTTTGTTTTCTCTGCTTTATTAATGACGGATAAAGAGCGTTTTACATACGCGCCGCGTCCATTTAAACGACCGCTTGGGTCAACGAACACGTCGCCTTCTTTCGTCTTGACAACACGAATCAAGTCTTGTTTGGGATGGCGTTCATTCGTCACAACACATTTGCGCAGTGGAACTTTACGCGTTTTCTGCACCTTTTTTCTCCATCTTGTCTAAACGACGATAATTAAGACCGAGTGCTTTTGCGTCACTAATGCTTTTAATGTCGATTTTCCATCCACTAGACTGTGCGGCAAGACGAACGTTTTGCCCTTTAGAACCAATGGCGCTTGTAAAGTCTTTATCATTGACAATAACAACCGCTTCTTTTGCTTTTTTATTCGGATTAATCGCCACAATCTTTGCTGGTTCAAGCGCATTTTTGACCAGTTCGATTGGGTCTTTTGACCACTCATAAATATCAATTCGCTCACCTTGAAGTGCTTCAAGCACTTCATTGATGCGTTGTCCTTTATACCCGACCACTGCACCAACCGGATCAACATGCTCATCATGTGAGTATACCGCTACTTTACTGCGGTCACCCGCATCGCGCGCAAGTCCCATAATCTCAACAGTGCCATCCGCAATTTCTGGCGTGGTTTGTTCGATGAGCCTTTTTACCAAGTTTTTATCGTTGCGTGATACAAATACTTTTGGACCTTTGGTGGTCATCTCAACTTTAGTGACGTACACCTTTAGTGTCGCACCAATTTTAATTTCATCAGATCTGAGCAGTTCTTTTCTTGGTAAACTTGTCTCTAAATTATGCCCTAAATCTAACGTTACGAAATCTTTATTCATCGCCATAATTTCGGCTTTGATCATTTCATTTTCGCGTCCTTTGAAAATGTCATAAATTTTCTCACGCTCAAGGTTTTTTAGCCCCTGCGTTAGCATTTGCTTAACACTAACCGCCGCAATCCGACCAAAATCTTTGATCTTGATTTCACGCGTTAACGTCTCACCAACCTTAATGGTCTTTTTATGACGACGCGCTTCAGATAAAGAAATTTGATCTTTTTCCTCTGGTTCATCAACGACCAAAAGCTCTTCAAAAGCACGAATCGATTTCTTTTCATGATTAAACTCAATCCTTACATTTTCATTATGGTTCAACTCTTTTTTGACGGCATTTAATAGGCCGCGTTCCATAATCTCAAGCACTTTTTCTTTTTCAATCCCACGGTCTCTAGCAATTAACTCGAGCGCTTCAAAAAACTCTTTACTTTGCATAATGTCCTCCTACAGTTCCACGGCCAAACGAATCAGTTGAATGTCTGCCGTCAACACGACTGTCGTTTGGTTATTTTTTTCTTTTATCGTAACACTGTCTTGCGTTGCGGCAAGCAATGTCCCTTCAAAGGTTTGTTCGAATGTGCGCACGTGTATATATTTACCCACTGCGCGTTGCACCGCTTCATCATCTCTAAGTTCACGTTCAGCACCCGCTGAAGCAACTTCTAGTTGATACGAGGATTCGATTGGATCTGTTTCATCCAAATAATCCGAAACTTTTTCGGATACACGAACACAATCGTCAATATCAACACCATTTTCATTGTCAATTTCTACCGTTAAAACGCGTGAACCGTGTTTTGTCCCAAAGCCGACATGGTACAGTTCAAACCCTAATCCTTCTACAATCTCACGAATCGCTTTTTTAAGTGTCTCCATCATAATCCCTCCTGTGTCATAAAAAGAGCGGGGATTGACCCACTCCTCTAACACATATGCAACAGCATTATATCATAAAGAAAGCGTTGATGCAAGCCTTTATCCCTTGTTTAAGCGCTAATGTCGCACATAATGCATAAGAATACTACCTGCAACCCCTACGTTCAGTGATTCTACCCCTTCGGTTGGAATTGACACCGTATAATCGGCCCGGTTTAATGTGCTTTCACTTAATCCAGACCCTTCATTGCCTAGCATTAATGCAAGGGGGCCTCGCACAGTTTTCAACGTATCGATGGGGTCTCCTTTTGGAAGTGTCGCGATTAACGTGTGATCACTATACGCATCATTGAATGATGCAGCATCCATAAACACAAACGACAAAGCAAAAAGAGCCCCTTGGGTTGCACGAATAACTTTAGGGTTGGTTAAATCAACTGCACGGTCTAAAACAACTGTTTTAAAACCAAATGCCAAAGCACTTCTTAACAACGTCCCCATATTACCAGGGTCTTGAATGTGTTCTAATAAAAGCACACGATCATGCACCAAATCATCAAACCGTAACTGACATACCCCAATCATAGGTGCGACATGTTTTGCGCCAGTCATTTTCTTCATGACATGATGACTCACACGTGTTGCATTATCAAAAGGCGTTGCATCTAAAACGGTATAAATCGCTTCTAAACAGCCCGCCTCACGTGCTGCTTCAATGATATGTTCGCCTTCAAC